>NZ_JABKCA010000131.1 GCF_013166655.1 Lentimicrobium sp. L6 | reverse complement strand
ATGATTTGGAGAAAGACGATCAATTAGCTCTGTTTTTATAATCGAACTCGGGTTTATAATAATGAATAGTGTCTAAAAGCGTATATTCATAATTACTAATTCATACTCTAAGTCTTTCTAATAGAAATACCCTCACTAAATAAGTATTGCTTTAGCTCTGGAATGGGGATTTCAGCATAATGGAAAATACTCGCCGCTAGAGCACCAGTAGCTTTAGTATTTTCAAACACCTCTTTAAAATGCAGCTCAGAACCGGCTCCTCCAGATGCAATGACTGGAATATTAACAATTTCTGAAACCTGATTTGTGATGTCTAAATCAAAACCTGATTTGGTTCCATCGCTATTCATCGAAGTGAGTAAAATTTCTCCAGCGCCCAAGTCGCTTACTTGTTTCGCCCAAGCTACTGTTTTTACTGTTGTTCGGGTTCTTCCACCGTGGATAAATACCCAATGTTCACTCTTCTCAAATTTTGTATCTATAGCCACTACACAACATTGGCTTCCAAATTTCTTGGCTATTTCAGTGATGAGCTCTGGTCTTTTAATAGCTGACGAATTGATACTCACTTTATCGGCTCCAGCATAAATTAGATTACTGACATCCTCAATGGAATTGATTCCTCCACCTACCGTAAAGGGAATATTGATAACTTTCGCTATTCTTTTGACCAAATCGATTAGCGTTTTACGATTTTCTATAGTTGCTGTAATATCCAAAAAAACCAACTCATCAGCTCCTTGAGCAACATATTTCTGAGCCAATTCAATAGGATCACCAGCATCTCGTATGCCAATAAAATTGATTCCTTTCACCGTTCTTCCGTCCTTAATATCCAAACAAGGAATGATTCTCTTTTTTAGCATAGCTTCTCCAATTCTTTTAGGCTTATATTTCCTTCGTAAATGGCTTTTCCAATGATGGCGCCTTCACAACCTATTTCCGATAATTGCTTTAACTCCTTTATGGAAGTCACTCCTCCACTGGCTATTAAACTGATATCTACTTCTTTTAAAATCTCTTTATATAAATCTATGGATGAACCTATTAACATTCCATCCTTGCTCACATCGGTACAAATCACTTGTTGAATCCCCATGGCCTTCTTTTCTGTGATGAAGTCTATCACATCTATTTCAGAATGTTCTAACCATCCATTGGTGACTATCTTTCTTTGATTACAATCGGCCCCTAAAATGATTTTATTTGAACCATATTCTTGTAACCACTCAAAAAATAGCGGAGGATTCTTAATAGCTATACTTCCTGCTGTAATCTGATTTGCTCCAGATTCAAAGGCTATTCGGAGGTCATCATTTGATTTTAACCCTCCTCCAAAATCCACTTTTAAATTCGTATGGCGACATATCTTTTCAAGCATGGCATGATTCACAATATGATTGCTTTTGGCTCCATCTAAATCTACTACATGAAGATATTGTATGCCTGCATCCTGAAATTGCTTGGCTACCTCGAGGGGATTTTCATTATATATTTTCTTGGTCTGATAATCACCTTTCGACAAACGAACACATTTGCCATCAATGATATCTATTGCTGGTATTATTCTCATAATTCTAAAAAGTTTTTCAAGATTTGAGCACCAATTCCAGCCGATTTTTCAGGGTGAAATTGAGTAGCATAAAAATTATCTTTTTGCATGGCAGCACTGAATGGCAAAATATAATCTGTGGAGGCTATTGTTGAATCACAAATCTCCGCATAATAGCTATGAACAAAATAAACATCACTTTCTTTTCCAATACCGCTAAGCATGTTATTATCCTTACTTTTGAATGTATTCCAACCCATGTGAGGAACCATTTCATTTTCTGGAAACCTTTTGACTTTTGCATCGAAAATCCCAAGGCAATCTGTATTTCCTTCTTCACTATGCTGACACATCAATTGCATTCCCAAACAAATACCTATAACAGGTTGCTTTAAGGATTTGATGATTTTATCCAGCCCTTTTTGTTTTAATATAACCATGGCTGAACTGGCTTCTCCAACCCCAGGGAATATTACCTTATCGGCCTGTTTTATTATTGCCAAATCATCGGTCACCATGCTTTTACAACCCAAATTACTCAAGGCATTTCTCACAGAGCTGACATTTCCTGCATTATAATCTATTATGGCTATCATAGACTTCCTTTCGTGCTTGGGATAGAAAAACCATTGGTCTGATTAACCGCCATTCTGATAGACTTGGCAAAAGCTTTAAATATGGCTTCAATTTTATGATGTTCGTTTTGGCCTTCCGCTTTGATATTGAGATTACATTTGGCAGCATCGCTAAAGGATTTAAAGAAGTGGAAAAACATTTCTGAGGGCATTTCTCCAATCTTTTCTCGCTTAAATTCAGCCTCCCAATTAAACCAAGGCCTCCCACCAAAATCCAAAGCCACCTGAGCCAAACAATCATCCATGGGTAAAAGAAAACCATAACGCTCTATTCCTTTTTTGGAGCCTAAAGCTTGTAAAAATGCTTCCCCAAGAACAATGGCTACATCTTCTATACTATGATGCTCGTCAACTTCCAAATCTCCTTTTACTGTTACAGAAAGGTCTAAATCTCCATGTTTGGCAATCTGCTCCAACATGTGATCAAAAAATCCCAAACCCGTTGATATTTCTGACTTCCCTCCTCCATCTAAATTGAGTTCGACTAGAATATCTGTTTCTTTGGTCTTTCTTTGAAGTTTAGATATTCTAGGTTTTGCTTTTAAAAACTCATAAATTGCTTTCCAACTGGTGGTATTCAAAACAGCAAGTTCATCTCCTTCCCCCATAAAAATCCCTTGGGCTTTTAGATTTACAGCCAAATCCATGTCACTTTTTCTATCACCAATCACAAATGATTGCGCCAAATCATAATCTCCATAGATATATTCTTGCAATAATCCTGTTTTAGGTTTACGATTTGGAGATTTCTCTTCCGGAAAGCTGTTGTCTATTTTGATGGCTGAGAAATGAATATTCTCATTTTCAAAAGCCTGGATGATTTTATTCTGTGCAGGCCAAAAGTCTGATTCTGGAAAGGAATCTGTTCCCAAGCCATCCTGATTGGTGACCATCACCAATTCAAAGTCTAACTCCATAACAATACGAGAAAGCCATTGAAACACGCTAGGATAAAACTCTAATTTCTCCAAGCTATCCAACTGAAAATCTTGAGGAGGCTCAATGACCAAAGTCCCGTCTCTATCAATAAATAATACCTTTTTCATTTAAATGTTTTTTAGTGCTTTTATTAATAATTGATTCTGCTCCGGTGTACCAATAGTCAGACGTAAAGCATCTTTTATTTCTTTGGATTTATCTCTGATAATGATGCCTTGATTTCTCAGGCTTTCCATCACCAAATCAGCCTGCTCAAATTCAACTAAAACAAAGTTGGATTCCGAAGGGAAAACGGTTTTAACCATGTTCATTTGTTCCAAAACACGAATCAAACGGAGTCTTTCGATTTTGATTTCTGATATTTGCTTTGCTACCTTTCTCTTTTCAATAAGTGCGTCTACTACTTTAGTTTGGCTCAAAGAATTAACATTATAAGGCGGTTTTATTTTATTAAGAACCCCAATAACTTCAGGATGAGCAAAAGCCATACCCACTCGTAAACCAGCCAATCCATAGGCTTTACTCATGGTTTGCAGTACCACCAAATTGGGCGTGGTTTCCAAAATACTAATTCCACTTTCGCTTACGGCGAAATCAATATAAGCTTCATCCAAAACTACTAATCCATAAAACCGGTCAGCTATCCTTTTCACCTCCTCCAAAGGGAAAGCATTCCCCGTGGGATTATTTGGTGAACAAATAAATAACAGACCTCCCGATTTTATATCCTTCTCTATTTCCTCTAGGGGGGGCAGTTGAAAATCTGTGTTTAATGGAATTTTAATGATTTCAACATTATTTATTTGAGCTGAAACTTCATACATTCCATAAGTGGGTGGGAATACGAAAGCCTTGTCTTCTTGTGGTTCGCAGAAAGCCCTGAATAATAAATCGATAATTTCATCACTGCCATTTCCAATGAAAATCTGATTTTCGTCAAGTCCTTTTATTTTGGAAAAAACCATTTTCAATTCTCTTTGTTGCGGGTCTGGATAACGATTCACAGCCGTTTCATAAGGATTTTCATTGGCATCAAGAAAAACTTGAGCACTACCTTGAAACTCCTCTCGTGCGGAACTATATGGAGTGAGCTCCTTAATGTTTTTTCTAGTTATTTGATTGATATTAAACATTTTCTATTTCTTTTAATCTGATGGATACTGCATTTTTATGTGCCATTAGACCCTCGGCTTCTGCCATTACTTCTATTGTTTTTCCTAGATTGGATATTCCTGCTTTACTGAGTTCTTGAAAAGTGATTTTCTTCATAAAGCTATCTAATGAAACACCGCTATAATTTCTAGCAAAACCATTGGTGGGTAATGTATGATTGGTTCCACTGGCATAATCTCCAGCACTTTCACAGGAATAATTCCCTAAAAAGACGGAACCAGCATTCATCACTTTTTCAACATAATCGTTGGCTTTTTCGGAGGCTATAATTAAATGCTCTGGTGCATATTGATTACTAAATCTGAAACAATCACTCATATTCTCCAACAGAATGAATTTGCTATTTTCCAAGGCCTGTTTAGCTATCTCAGCTCGTGGTAATTCTTTGATCTGCTCCGAAATAGCCATCATGGCTTCCTCTAAAACAGATTCTTGGTCGCTTAACAAAATCACTTGGCTATCGCTTCCATGTTCGGCTTGAGAAAGCAAATCAGCTGCAATAAATTGGGGGAGGCTGGTCTCGTCAGCAATCACCAACACTTCACTGGGACCAGCTGGCATATCAATGGCTATACCCATTTGTTGGACGAGTTCTTTAGCTTTAGTCACATATTGATTTCCTGGGCCAAAAATCTTGTAAACGGGTGTGATAGTTTCCGTTCCAAAAGCCATAGCAGCAATTGCTTGAGCTCCTCCAACTTTGTATACCTTGTTAATCCCAATCAACTGAGCTGTATATAAAACAGCTGGATTTATCAGGCCATTTTCATCACAAGGCGTACACATAATAATCTCTTTACAAGCTGCTATTTGAGCAGGAATCCCTAGCATCAGAATAGTCGAAAACAATGGAGCTGTCCCACCAGGGATATAGAGTCCTACCTTCTCTATGGCTAGGCTTTTTCTCCAGCATTTTACTCCGAGACTGGTTTCTATTATTTCCTCTGTTACCTTTTGTGAAGTATGGAATTTCTCAATATTCGCCTTAGCAATATCTATGGCATCTTTTAATGCTTGTGGAACTAAGCCTTCAGCTTGTTCAAACTCAACATTACTCACTTGCAGGCTATTCAGCTCCGCCTTCTCAAACTGCAGCGCATAATTCTTTAAAGCTGAATCCCCATTTTTTTTGACCTCCTCAAAAATGGAATAAACCAATTCGCTAAGCTTTCTCGTTTCAATCTGGGGCCTTTGCATCAATAGGGGCCAATCCATTTCTTTGCTGTTCTTTATTATATTCATCATATCACCATTTTATCGATAGGAATAATTAATATATCTTCTGCCCCGGCAAGTCTCAACTCGTCAATCACTTCCCAAAACTTATTTTCATCAATCACAGAATGTAAAGAACACCAACCTTTCTCAGCCAATGGCAATATGGTAGGGCTTTTTAAAACGGGTAGAATTTTAGTGACCGCTTCAATTTTTTTCTCTCGCACATTCATTAAAATATACTTGCTGTTTTTAGCTCTCAAAACCGCCTTAATACGAAATAATAGATTCTCTAATAGCTCTTCTTTCTCAGCACTCATTTTCAATGATTTGATTAAAACTGCTTCGGATTTTAAAATCACTTGAGTTTGTCTTAATCCATTTTTAAACAAAGTAGAACCAGAGCTCACGATATCACAAATGCCATCAGCAAGACCAATATTGGGGGCTATTTCAACGGAGCCAGAAATGGTATGTATATCAGCATTTATACCTCTTTTATTAAGAAACCCTCTTAAAGTATTGGGATAGGATGTCGCTATTCTCTTTCCCTCAAAATAACTGATATCATCATCTTCTACCTCTTTAGGAACAGCCAGGCAAACTTTGCACTTGGAAAAACCTAGCTTTTTAACCACCTCTACTTTCGACTGCTTCTCCACTAATAAATTCTCACCAATCATAGCAATATCGGCTACACCATCCTCAATATACTGAGGAATATCGGAGTTACGCAGGTATAAAATCTCTATGGGGAAATTGGCTACAGTGACTTTTAGCTGGTCGTTTCCATTATTAATAGAAATTCCACAGCTTTTGAGTAACTGTAGTGACTGTTCATTTAATCTTCCGCTCTTTTGGATGGCAATTTTTAATTTACTCATTTTAAAGTTTTATTTGCCTGAGTAAATTTGAGGGAATGGTATAAAAACAAAAAACCCATCTGATTTACTCAGACGGGTTGTGAAATATTTTTAGATTACATATATCATCTCCTGTTCGCCTGAGGGCAAATATGAAAATGATGATGATGTAATTGACTTAAATACATTATTTGTTTTTTTATTGTTGTGGCAAAATTACATTTTTTTTGGATTGTGCAAGAAATAATAAATATTTTTAACCTGAGTTCGGTTTTTAACTATCTGAAATTCAGTTGTTAATCGTAATATTT
>NZ_JABKCA010000130.1 GCF_013166655.1 Lentimicrobium sp. L6 | reverse complement strand
AGCATCTACCCGCTAGCGCGGAATAGCATTCCTATGCTGATTACCGCCACCACGCAACCACGCCACCACGTACCCACGCACCCATCGCAACCACGCCCCCACGCCCCCATCGCACTAAATACCACAAAGGCTTTAATTAATTTACGAATTCAGTTAATAAGTAGACATCCTCAAAACGGCTCGCTCAGAAGAATTTCCCATTTTATCTATAGCTTTTAAATGGAATATATAATTGGTGTCACTTTGAACTTGATGTACTGTGTAGTTACTTTCAAATGCAGAGATGGTATCAGTGTCTTCGCCTCCAGGTGAATAGTATAGAATGAAGTAGTTGAGACTTGAAGCATAGGCATAAGACCAAGTGAGGTGTATTCCTGTATGATCACGCCTTCCTTCAAATTGTGTAACACCTGGAACTAAAGCTTGATCTATATGAGATACTTCTTCTTTTTCGTTGCATGAAAAAAGGAGGAGGATAAGACTAGAAAATAATAAGAATCGTTTCATAACAGATATTAATTGATTTGAAACGTAAAATTAAATAAAATATAGCTCAACCGTAGGCCTGATTTAATATTTTATTTCATTCAATTTTAATATAGCAAAAGCATAAGCGCCTAATGCTACAGCACCACCTGTGCCCAATACATTGGCTCCTACACATATCTTTTTAATAGGATCGTAGTTGATTTCTTCTGAACTACCAGGAATGAGTACTTTTTGTCCGCTATTTTTTAAGAAGTTGGCTTTGCAATCTGTATGATGCCAGTTATAGGCAAATACTTCCATGCGTTGTACTTGTCCGCCACTAGGGGTCTCGAATTTCTTGTTCAACTCTTCTACCAAAGTAGGTAAGATAAGTTCGTGGGCACCACTGAGTCCGCCCCCGATAACCACTGGAGCGTCAAACATGGTGATGGTATTGGCTAATGCATCAGCTGCTACTATGGCCAATTCTTTAAAACTGAGTATGGCTGCTTTTTGATGACCCTCCTCTTGGCCTTTGGCTATTTTAAAGATTTGGAAGGGCTCAGGACATTGGTCAATAGTTATATTACATTCTCTTGCATAAACTCTTTTTATTCCTCTAATGCTCACGCTTTCTTCTGAAGTGAATTGGGGGTAGAGAATATTTCCCATTCTATTGATTTCGCCACCTGCACTATTGTCACCGATAATAAGTTGTTGGTTGATGACCAATCCGCCTCCAAAACCGGTACCAAAAGTGGCCCCAATGAGTTGCTTGTATTGTTTGGGGTTTCCTGCTTTCTCTAATTCTTGGTTGATCATAGGTAGTAATCCGCCCAATGCTTCGCCAAGGGTAAAGAGGTCACCATCATTATTGATAAATACAGGGATATTAAATTTCTTCTCCAAAAATGGACCTAGGGCAATGCCACCTCTAAATACTGGAAGGTTTTCCAAATCGCCAATGATACCATTGGGATAATCAGCAGGACCAGGGAAGGCAAAGCTGATGGCATTGGCTCCTCCGGCTTGTTGTTTTACTTGTTCAAAACCATGGGTTAGTTTTTCTAAAAAAGCTTCTAAGCTATCAACTTTGGCAGGAAGAATTATTTCTTCTCCCAACATTTGGCCAGCTTTCATTGCAGAGAATACTAAATTGGTTCCGCCTGCATCGAGGCTCAGTACTATTCTTTGGTCATTCTGGATATTCATATTAAATGCTTTGATATTTTTGGTTCATTGTATTCATTCTTCAATTTGCCCTATTTTGCCAACCAGTGAACTGGATTTAATTTGCTAGTGCTTTTCCAGATTTGGAATTGCAATTTAGTGGTTTTATCTTCAGGGTCTTTGGCGATTTTGCCAATATTTTGTTTCACTTTGAGTTGATCGCCTGGTTTTACATATACTTCCTCTAGATTAGAATAGAGAGAGAAAAATTGACCATGCTTTACCAAAACAGCGAAGTTAGCGGAGCCAGGTACCGAAATAATACTTCTAACCTCTCCATCAAATACGGATCTGGCATTACTATTTTCATTGGTGACGATATCGATACCATCGTTTCTGATCTTGATTCCTTTTAAAACAGGATGGGCATGTTCTCCAAAACTACTATATACTACTCCTTTGGCAACAGGCCAAGGAAGTTTACCTTTGTTATCATCAAAGTTTTTTGACAGTTGTATTTGATCGGGAGTCATATTGAATTCTTTAGCTTTTTTGGCTTCCGCAGCTAAAATCTTTTCAATTTCCTTTTTCAGTTTATTTTTTTGACTGTTCTTTTTCTTTAAGTCCTTTTGTAGTTTTTTCTCCTGACCCTTTAAGTCTCTCAACCCTCGCTCTTGCGTTATCTTCTTCTTATTGATTTTAGTAATCTCGTCCTCCTCTTTTTTTCTAAGACTTTCTTTTTCTTCTTTTAAATGGCTGAGCTTAGTAATGGAAGTGTGGAGGCTGTCTTGTTTTTGCTCAATTATTTGGACTTGTTTTTTTCTGTAGGAACTATATTGTTCAAAGTATTTCACCCTTTTAAAGGCCTGATTAAAATCTTTTGATGCAAATACAAACATCATGCGATCATATTGATTCAGATTTTTTTGTGAATACATGATCATGGTGGCATATTCATCTTTAAGGCTTTTGAGTTCCTTTTCTTTTTGACTTACCAGGAGTTGCTTGTCGTTGATCTGCTGATCAACCAATTGAACTTCTTGTCGAAGATTTTTTAATAAACGTTCTTGTTTTTTAATCTGCTGATCTAGAAGTTTGAGTTGAACTAAAGAAACATCTTTGCTCTTTTGGGTTTCTTTTAATAGCTCATTGGTATAGCTGATTTCTTTTTCGAGCAGGTGTATTTGAGAGTTTATTTTCTTTTTGCTTTGTGAAAAACCAGTTGAAAAAGTGATGATAATCAAAAACAAGATCAAAGAAATGCGAGTTAATTTCTTTAAGTATGTTTTGTATGTATTGATAATCATCATTTTATCTCTGTATATTTTGAAGGGATATTAAAGGGGAAAGATAGTTCTTTTTCTAAATTTACCTTGATCAAAGTGGCATCAATTTCTATAATTTCATTGGCAAAGATGCTCAGTTTGTATTGGGTAGGTAAAACTTGGCTGTCTATTTCTTTGAAATGTGCATATTCGGCAACAATTTTCTTATTGTCGTTTTTGATCTCCTTGATTTTTAGTTTTTCTATCTTAAAAGACTTAGGGTTTAACCAAAGGCTTTGATATATCACTTGAGAAACCGCATCATTGGCTCTGATATACTTTTTCATCTTTCGACGGTGTGCCGATTCTAATTGATATTGATCTTGCACTACGGTAGCTTTTAATTCTTGATAATCGTACCAGGTAAAATCGTTTCCTGTTAATATGGCTTGAACAATGTCAAAATCTACCTGAGCATTTATCATGGTGTTGATAAAGTGATAATTACCTACAAAGAAGGTTTTGTTAAGTCTATTGAGAAACAATACAGAGTCTTTGGTGAGCAATACCCTGGCGGCTTCTATACCTATTCCAGCAGAAATTGAAACCCAGATGGCACTGTCTTTTCTGATTCGTATATTGAGTTTGATGTCGTTGGTTTTTCCATTACTCGTCACGCTCGCCAATGCCTTTGCGCTAAAAGTCTCAAAGTGATTCTGGTTTGCTTTCATTTGGCTCAAAAGATAATCAGCACCCTCCTCTTTAATGGGGGCTTTATAGTTTCTCTTCTGTATATTACATGAGGAGGCTATCATTAAAACCAAGAGAAAAAACCAAGCTATTTTTGCATTCTTAATCATCATTTATTTTTGCTTTATTTTTTCTTGGAGTATTGTAGCATCGCCACCTGCTTTTTTAGCTTTCTTCCAATAGTTTTTGGCTTCTTTTGAATTTCCCATGGCCATATATACATCTCCAAGGTGCTCTAAAACCACAGCACTGGGGTTTTTGGTTATTTCTATGGATTGGGAAATATATTTTAAAGCTCCTTGATAATCCTCCATTAAATAAAGAATCCAGCCATAGGTGTCTAAATTGTTTTCGTTGGCATCTATCTCAATGGCTTTTGCGGCCATCTCTTTAGCTTTTTCTAGATCTTTATTTTCTAAGGAAAGGTAATAGGCATAGTTATTTAAAACAAAACTGTTTTCGGGGTTAATGCGTAAGCAGTTGTCATAATTCTCATAAGCTTTTTTAGGATCTCCTTCTGAGTGATAGGCATCCCCAAGAAGCATATAGAACTGCTCTGCTAATCCTTGATTACTCACAAAGTATAAACCCTGTTCTAGAGTAGCAATGGCCGCTTTGCTGTCTTCTAGTCTGAAGTTGGCTAAGGCATTTACATAATAAGGAAATTCTTGTTCTGGAAATTGTTCCATAGCTCTATAGCTATAGTCGGCCACTTTTTGATGGTCATCACCCATGCCTAAGCTATAGAGCAATTGATTCCACACCGTAAAGCTCGTGCTGTCTAATTTGATGACTATTTCGTATTCTTCAGCCGCTTTTTGGTAAAGGCTATCACTAAATAGTAAGTCACCGTATATGGCATGTGATTTGTAACTATCGGGATGAGTGGTCACCAAAATATCAATCAATTCATAAGCACGTTCTTTTAATATGCTCTGCTGATTGGTGGCATTCATATAGGTGGCAAGCACCTGAATTTTAGTGTCGATATCTAGGTTTTTATTAGAATAGCCTTCTTTTAGGTATTCGTAGGCTTTACTCAGGTCATCTTTTTTAGCATAATAGTCTGCTAATGTGATTTGTATGTATGGATTGTCAGGGTTGATTTCCAAAACCTTATCATACCATTCCAGGGCTTTGTCTGGTTTTTGTTGCTGCATATACATTTCTGCAATCATACTGCAATATTTTTCTTCCTGAGGATAAGCATGACTTAGTTCTATCATGGCGGCAGCAGCTTTGTCAAATTCTCCTTCTTGCATATAAAGATTTTTCATCTGCAATCTGGTTTTCTCTGAAATTCCATCAATCTTCTCTATACTTTCAATAGCTTTAATAGCTTTAGAATATTTCTCCATGGCTGTGTACAGCCCAGAAATGCTCAGCAGGTAGTCGGTATTATTGGGTTCATTCTCAAGGAGCTGCTCATAAACTGCAATGGCTTCAGGAATTTGATAATTATTTCTGTATAAATCGATCAAGAGGAGGGCATACCATTTATTGCTACCATCAGTATGATAGGCTTTTTCCACCCAAAATAAGGCTTCCGTATATTCTTGCTGAAGAACGAGTATCCTTCCCAATTCATACATGGCAGGATCGTAGTTTTCGTCGATGTTGAGGGTTTTTTCGTAGAGTTTGATGGCTTCAGGATAATTGTCGAGCATCTTGTTTTTCTCAGCATCCAGAAAGGTATTCATGGCCATTTTAGCCTTTTTGTCTTCTTTAGCATCTTGGCAATATATGCTCGAAAAACTGAATAGTAAAAATAGTAAAAGCCAGTATTTTGGTTTTAATAAAGTCATTTTTTTTGTCTTCTCTTTTGATTTATTTTTTTCCAGTGGAACCAAACCCGCCCGCGCCTCTGTCGGTTTCAGATAAAGAATCTACTTCTTCCCAATCTGCTCTTTCGTGCTTGGCAATCACCATTTGTGCAATTCTTTCGCCATCTTCTATAATGAGCTCGGTTTCTGATAGGTTAATGATAATTACTTTTATCTCTCCTCTGTAGTCAGCATCAATGGTTCCGGGGCTATTAACCACCCCTACACCTTTCTTGTAAGCCAGGCCGCTTCTGGGTCTTACTTGTGCTTCGTAGCCTACAGGTAGTTCCATAAAAAGGCCTGTGGGGATTAATGTTCTTTCTAAAGGTTGAACATGTAATGGTGTTTCTAGTTCGGCTCTCAGGTCCATTCCGGCAGATGCAATAGTTTCATATGCAGGAAGTTGATGCTTTGATTTGTTGACGATTTTTATCTTCATAAAAAAATAAATTCCATTATATTATTGAGGCACAAAAGTAAAGAAAAGAATAAAACAAAACAGGCTATAAAACTGGGATTGAATTAATTCTTGTTAATTAATGACTTTAGCACTTTCGTGCCTTGTTTTTAGAAGCCATTTTTTATTGACTATTTCAACTTATTAAACAGTTATTATTTAAGATTTGTTATAATTTGACGAAAAAGAAGAATTGAATATAAAAGATTTTTTTTGATAAAAGGAGAATCCTTCCATAATTGCTTTGTTTGCTAAGTGTTTACGGTGTTTTCTTGAGAACAAAAAAAAATTAAAAAAAGTTTGCAGGTTTAAAAAATGCTTGTAAATTTGCAATCGCTTTCAAGGCAGAAACGCTAAGAAAGAAAAGTTCAATAAAGACTTTTAAGTATATTCCTCTTTAGCTCAGCTGGTTAGAGCATCTGACTGTTAATCAGAGGGTCCTTGGTTCGAGTCCAAGAAGAGGAGCAAAAAAGGTTTATCATTTGATAAGCCTTTTTTTGTTTCTAGTGATTTCGTTTTCGGAATACTATAAAAAGGAATTTTTGAAATATATGCCCCCATAGTTCAAGGGATAGAACAAGTGTTTCCTAAACACTAGATACAAGTTCGAGTCTTGTTGGGGGTACTATATGTGTTGAAAAACATATAGTTAAAATAGTTTGTGCCATTTTGGTACCGAAAAGTGAAATAGGAACATGATTTGCAAATCTGGCCATTGTAGTTAGTAAAATGAATTTAATCACTCCCATCTAAATCTTTTTTTTTGTGTAAATAATTATAAAAAACGCTGAAGTTGACCACCCTAAAAAAGAACCTTCATTACCCGTTGTCAAACAATATTTTCGGGCTTTCTTATGAACCAAATTAGCAAGAAAATGGCTAATAACCCAATTGTCATGAGTAAAGTAAGAAAAGTATTGATAGTGGACTTCCAGGGGAAGTCTAAGAGTTTTAAGTAAATATCTGAAGTTTCGCACCAAATCAGACTGCCTTATCAAGCTGAATTAGAATAGGTTCT
>NZ_JABKCA010000129.1 GCF_013166655.1 Lentimicrobium sp. L6 | reverse complement strand
TTGGAATCGGAACAGAAAATGCTGGCACTCATAAATTAGCAGTAAACGGCTCCATTAATGCCAAAGAAATTCTAGTAACCGAAACAGTACCCGGCTCCGATTATGTATTTGAAGAAGATTACCCATTAATGCCTTTAGCCGAGCTAGAAAGCTATGTAACCACAGAAAAGCATTTACCTGAGGTAATGAGTGCCGAAGAGTTTAAAGAGAACGGATATAGTATTGGCGAAATGGATGATGTCTTATTAAGGAAAGTAGAAGAGTTGACTCTTTATATCATTCAGCAGCAAAAGGATATTGCTCAGCAACAGAAGGAGATAGATAGTTTAAAAGAAAAACTTGAAAACTAATAAAACACAAACGATATGAAAAATATAGTTTTAATACTTGCAGCACTTCTAATTGGGTTGAGCTCTTGTAAAAAAGATGAGGAAGAGTCTGTTGTTAGCATGGAAGAAATGCTTTGTAGAGAATGGCAGATGGAAAAATATATAGTTAATGATGAGGATTATGATGGAATTATAGAGCTCATATGGGAGTTTAGAACTGATGGAATCATTAATGCATCTGTAACCTCTTTAACTGAATCTTATACTGACAGTTCCGAGTGGAGGTGGACAAATAATCAAAATGATATTGAAATAAAACAATTTGCAAAAGAAAATATTAAACATATCAGTTTGCTTGGGTCTGGAGGAATTGATGATATTTGGGTTGTGCAAAGAATTATACTTCTAACATCAACAAAATTAATTGTTGAAACAGATTCTGGAGATAACATTATTAGGATTGAATTCAAAGGGAAAAGTTAAGCCTAATTAAAGTCTACCAAAAATAATCATATTCAAAATAGTTTTTTATTTATTTCAGTTTTTTTAGTAAAAATTGAAGGAATCATAAATGAAAAAGATTTTGTTATTTCACAATTAAATAATACAATATTATACTTAAAAAGATGCAAACAATAAAAAAGATATCAATAATACTATTATTATTAATACTTCAGCAGACCATATTACCAGCTCAATCATTAAATGAAAAGTATTGGTATTACCGTCATCGCCTTAAATATTTTACTGATATTGGTGAAGGCCCAGGTAAAGGAGTTTTGTTTAGTTCCAGGCACAAATATATGAAAATGCATATAGACAATGGAACCCAAGAAAACGTTGGGAGTGCTGAAATAAAAATTGGTGACGGAGGGATAGATTTGGGTTGGTATATCTCAATGCTTGCTTTAGAAGCTGATATGTTAAATAGCTCCCCTAAAAATTATACATTAACCGAGTTGTATTATGCGATGAAAGCATACGAAAGATGGGATTTGTGTGAGGATCAAGTACCCTGGGAAAACCCTAATGGAGCAGAACTAGACGGGTTTTTCATGAGGACAGATATTCCCATATACACAGGTGAGTTCACTCCTGATTTTACAAATTTAAACTATAATCTGACAGAAGAGAATGGACCTGGTAGTATGCCTCCTGGTTCACCAATGTATGTGGATCATTTTAAGGTTTGGACTGGGACTGATGCTGAAATAGAAAGGGAGTTACTAAAATCAACAATGAGTGTTGATCAAGCTGTATTTTTAATTATGGGGTTTGCGCTAGTGAATCATCATTTGGGAGATAATTTTCTTGACTTTAGAAACACTGTAACTGGGCAAAATATGTCATTTAATTTTGGAAATACTGCCCGCAATAATATATTGCTTATTTCTAGGTATATGGCTAACTTGAATTTAGAACATGGGTTTTCTTGGGAATTATCTAATTCTCCAGTTTACGAGTTTATTGATGATATCCTTCCTATCAATCCTTATCCTGAAGATCAAATGCCTGGTATTTGGACTATATTTGATCCTAATGGAGATACTGTAGGCAGAGGAGGCCATTGGCCAGCTCCAATGAGTTTTGGAATCTCAGAAGCTGTAAGGGAGTCAACAGGTACAATGATAAGTCCAGGCTTTTTTACACTTGCCGATTTTTTATGGAAAAATATACCTCTTCACTTTCATCAATTTGGAGATTGGGACCACC
Organism: Lentimicrobium sp. L6; assembly: GCF_013166655.1. Taxonomy (NCBI): domain Bacteria; kingdom Pseudomonadati; phylum Bacteroidota; class Bacteroidia; order Bacteroidales; family Lentimicrobiaceae; genus Lentimicrobium; species Lentimicrobium sp. L6. The sequence continues at coordinate 4,927 of NZ_JABKCA010000129.1, read as the reverse complement.
CTTTTCCTGGAAAGGATTACAATAAAGTTTTTATGGCAGCAGTGGCAGCAATAAGTGGTGATTCATGGGATGTTTATGATCCAACTGGTATTTTTAAAATAGTCAATACAAAAAATTATATAGACCGGTTTTTGCAACATGATCATGATCTCCTATATATGTTATTGTACACTGATTTGCATAATGATAATTGCGATCAATTTGAAGGAGAGGATTATGAAAGTAAAATTGAAAGCATTTTAAATAGAGCACCAATATGTGGTCCTTATAATTATTCAGTAGGTAATGATGCTCCAACACAGGATGTGTATTTTGAGTATTGTGATGACTATTTACCTAATAGAGCAGATGGTGGTTGGGCTAGTAGTAATTTCTTTCGTCATACTGTAAATGAAAGGAGTGGGCGTGATAATCCTGATGGTAATACAGGAGTTTATTCAGGAATAGATTATCTTTTGTTTTTCAACTTGTATCGCAATTATCGGTCATGGTGGTATGGAGGATTGAATGGATATGAACCATATAGGAATATGGTTAACAGGGAACTAGATCAAAACTACCCTTATACAGAAAATGGAGTACACTATGGGACCATTGAAAATCCAGCTAATTTAAGAGCGTTTGATTCGTTTGAATACTTTGGTGAAGTTAGTAATTCGAATTCTACCAATACTGATGGTGGTTTAAATTTAGTTGCTGGAAATTGGATGAGATTCACACCTGGTTTTCGAGTAACTACTGGGTCTAGGTTTACAGCAAAAATAGAAGAATATGATTGTTATGCCTCAGGTACTAAGGCCCCAATATTTAGTGATAATAACTATATTCAGAATGATAATCCAACACAGCCTGGAGCTAAATACGGTTCACGTAAGGATGATATACTAATAAAAGCAAACAATAATCAAGATATTATAATGTCTGAAATTGATAATTCTATTATCGTGTATCCAAATCCAGCGGATAATAATGTCCAAGTTAAAATTTTCAATAATCCAAATTATTGTAGCGTTAATATTAGGAATCTAAATGGAGAAACAATTAATTCATATGATAATTACTATAGCGATGAACCACTGGATATTTCTAAATTAGCAAATGGAATCTATATTTTAGAAATAAATATTAATGGTCAAATAATTCAAGAAAAATTTGTTGTATTGTAATGATATATATATAAGTAGATTTAAGTTAACTATATTTTTGATAAGTAAGATGTTTTTTAAGATAAAGAGAAAAATAATAACACTTAAGGCAATTGTAACACTATGTCTGTTAGTCTGCTTTACAGGCTTGTTTGCACAGAATTCTTATAATGATATGATCTTTTTATTGGATAGTAATGATACAATAAAGAATTGTAGGATTTTAAACATTAATCATAACAAGGTTACTTTTGATATTGTTAATGGAAAGAAAAACAAAGTGATTGCAATGGGAGTGCTTCTAAACGCTTATTATATTAAACTACCAAGTCCACTTAATAATATGAATGTTCCTTTTGACTCTGAACCAGATTTTATAAAAGATGATTCATTTGATTATAATCAGTACTTATTTTATCAGAGTAAATATTTGCAAGCAATTAGGGTTCAAAGAAGTACATTAGTCTTATCAATAATTGGAGTGACATGTATAGGTATTGGAGAATATTTCTTGGAAGATTACGAGAAAAATCCAATCGACCTTGACCCTAGATTATTTATGGGATCTATTCTTAAATATGGAGGTATTGGTTCAGCTTCTGTTGGAATTCCATTATTTGTTACAAGTACAATATCAAAGAATACATATAAAAAGAATCTGCAATCATTTGATAAATCAACTATTATTGTAGGTGTAAAACTTAATAATAATGGTATAGGTATCTCTATGTATTTTTAGTATTTATTTTTGTAGGTGTTAATTGAATAATAACGAGTTATTTAGAAAAATTCCTTCGCAAAAAAAATTAATTATGAAAAATCAATTTATTATCTTTTTAATTATCATTTCATTTGGATTGTTTGTCTCTTCCTGTACTAAAGAGAAGTATCATTATCTAACTGAGAATGATAAAAGTTTTTTGGGTAGGTCTGTTGGGGATTCTATGAAAGTAGTAAGTGCATGGCCTGTAGATACCAATGATTTTGTAATTCGTTCAGAGAGTTCTGATTTTGTTAAAGTTAAAACCACTGGACAAGTTGATTATCTCGAAACTATAAGGCGATATAATTCAACAGGATATATTCAAATACAAAAATCAAACACTGATGGTTTGTCAATTGAAATTAGTGCTTATGCAGAAACTTTCACAAAGATTGTAGAGTCAGATATTAGTGTCGAAATAGGAGATGTTATATACGATGATGTATATGTTTTTCACGAGAAGATTTTCTATCTTTATTATTCCTTAGAATATGGTTTTTTACGATATGATAGTTTTGATGACCCCCAATTTGTTTTTATTCCATAATTTCCTAATAATGCCAATATTGAGATAGATCATATGATTTATAAAATCTACAATCAACAAGGTATATATTTATTTGAAGGCAGATTATACCAAAACAAAGGAATAAATGTTAATGAATTATTGAACGGTTTTTATTATATTGAAGTATTTGATAATAATGGCAGAGTATTTAGAGAAAAATTCATTGTGAAAAACTAAAAACTAATCTATGAAAAGCACAATTTTTTACCTCACATTAATGCTAATGGTTTCATTATTTAGTTGTTGCAGTAATTGTAAGGATCCTGCTTGTCCCGAATTATCAACTGAAGATACGTCTTGGTTTCCTTATTATAAGAATGACACCTTGATTTTTGAAAATACTGTCGATGATTCATATATTCATTTCCCATTTAGCTATAACGGTAATTGGTCAGTCCTTCATACTCCCTCAGATGGCGATGAGTGCAATAAATACTGTATCGCTGGTAAAATCAATTATTCAGAATATTATTTTGATAGTATAGCAGAATTTAGTAGCAATTTTATTATTAATAGAATTGAGGAAAATTTCTATGTTGTTTTCTCTCGTTCGTCATCGACTGTTGTTAATAATTTTAATCCACATAGTTTTTTCGACCTTAGGCATGCCATCAAACTAGATACCTTAAGCATTAATGGGTATCTGCTTAAAGATATTTACCAATATACCTGTTACCCACAGCAAGAAGAGGTTGCTGAAACCTATGTAAAAAAAGGTATGGGCTTGGTAAAAATAGTTTTTAGAGATGGACAGGAATTTGAGTTAGTGGAGCATATAAGAGCGAAGTAATAATTAGTCAGGGCGCAAATAAATTATATTTTGTGAAATATTCGCACCCTGACTTCATTTTATCAAAAACAAAACAGATGAAAAAATCAATTTTAATATTATTCATTTTTGCAGTGCTTTTTTCTGCCTGTAAAAAAGAGGAGGAAGAAGAGCCAACACCTCCTACAAAAGAAGAGCTATTATGCCAAACATGGAATATTGATACCTATTATTTAAATGGCCATGGCTTTGCTTACCTCACTTGGCAATATGTTTGGAAATTTAAAACCGATGGTAGTATAGAGTGGCGTAAAATAGAAAATGGTGAGCTATATAAAACCACCAGTTGGGCTTGGGCAGAAAACCAAACCGCATTAGATATCACAGTACCCGATTGGGAGGACAAAACAGCCCGTACCACAATAGTAAAACTTACAGAAACCGAAATGGTTCTAGAACCCGGAGAAACTGAGATTGAATTAGAAATGACTTTTTCTAGGTAAGTTAAATCAGTAGGTAACAGGGCAAACGCGTACTTTTATTTTTCTAATTATTTTTAACAAAGCTAACGCGGATTTGCAACCGACCGTAGGGAGCTCAGCGAAGCTAATCCGTGTGATTTAAATACATTCCTTAATGTTAATATTTTCGCACGGAAAACATTTCCGCGCTAGCATTATACCTATAGATTAAACTATTTTCTTCTAAATATAGCTTTTTAACAAAGTATGCGTTTGCCCTGAGTTGGTAAGTAAATATTGGAATGTTTATATTTGATAGCTCAATATTATGAAAGCAATTGTTCAACTGACCATTTTTTTATTTACTCCTTTTCTGATTTTCGCCCAAGGAAACTTTGGAAAGTCTTTTTGTGTAGGTAGTTCCTTCACATTTTTGCGCTACTATGAAGATGAGCCCGGTTTGCCAAGGTATAATGAATACACATGGAATGTAAATGTGGCCATGCAAATTACAAAGCGATTAGATTTGGGTGTTCAAGCTATGGCTATCTTTATGAAGCCTGAAGGTGGTCCCTCAGAAAATCACCATATTATTGGTGTTTTTGGTCAATTTAACTTTATCAAGAAAGAAAAAATTAAAGTATTTGTTGAAACCTCCTTTAATACTGGTAATTACAAATTGTCAAGAAACGATTTTTATCCAAGCTATGAGAATGGAATAGTATACATAGGATTTGGAGGAGGTGTTGAACTTAAAATTTCAAAACGAATTCCACATCTGTTTTTAGACCTTTCTTTTATTAATTATGAGCAATTAAATATTGATGAATCTTATGCCTATACTCAATATGTTATAGGCTTGAATTATAGATTTGGGAAGGGATTGATATAAAATAAAACAGAATATGATAATTACTATCATATTCTGTTTTATTAATTTTTAGTTACTAATCAGTAAGAATTACAATAGTTTAATTTTCCCTGATTTCCCCAACAGCTGACGCTTCGGTTAATGACGATGCTATCATTATCGCTACATTCATCGTAGCGGACAGCATCGTTCCGGCCCAAGGGGAGTCAGGGAAAAGATTCAGCAAAATGATTAGATTGAAAAATTTGATATTCTATTCTAATTTGATTTTTGAAACTAAAATCTGATTTTTTTGGCTCCCCATGGGGCATTAGCGTTAACTTAAGCAAAAAGCTCTTTCAATTTGTTGC
>NZ_JABKCA010000128.1 GCF_013166655.1 Lentimicrobium sp. L6 | reverse complement strand
GAACCGCAAGTATCTTTAAGTAATTTATCGGTAATTATTGCTGAGGATGATGAAACCAGCAAATTGTTTTTTGAAGCTATCTTTAAAAATACATTCAACAAAATTACCTATACAAAAAACGGAAAAGAAACCATTGATAAATGCCGTGAGAACCCTGAAACGGATCTCATATTAATGGATATAAAAATGCCCGGCATGAATGGTTATGATGCCACCCGCGAAATTCGAAAATTCAACAACGATGTAGTAATAATTGCCCAAACAGCTTTTGGTTTAACAGACGACAGGGAAAAGGCAATAGAAGCAGGTTGTAACGACTATATTTCGAAACCGATACAAAAAGAAGAACTTGAAATTATAATTATGAAACACTTCAAAAATTATAAAAAATTCAATACCAATTAGACTCTGGAAAAAAAAGCACATGGCTATAACATCGTATATAAAACATTTGGCAGTCAGTGGTTTATCGAGCATTTCAGCCCGTATCAAAAGTACTTGTAACTTGACAGGAAAGTGCTTCGAAATGCCAAACGTTTCATATACGTAACCGTTATCTGCAACCCTATGAAACTAAAAATATGTCAGCAACTTAAATCTAATATACCAACCAACTGATAACACTGAATAAAAATGAATTACTAAATGATTAAATAGATGAAAAATATTATTTCAATTTTCTTATTAGCCGTTTTGATTTTTTCTTGTAAAAAAACCTCAAGAGAATTATACAACAATGACTTACACGTGCGAAGAATCCAACACGATGGTATTACACGAGAATATATTCTTTATGTCCCTCAGTCATACAATGGAAACACTATGGTTCCACTCCTTTTTAATTTTCATGGCTATGGAGGTAAAATAAAAGACTATATAAACGAAGCCGACATGCGTGCGGTAGCCGAGGCAAACAACTTCATTCTTGTCTATCCTCAAGGAAGCTTATTAAATGGTTTTTCGCATTGGAACGCTTGCCCACCAGGCGGAGACAATAAAAGTGATATTGATGACGTAGGTTTTATAGAGTCTTTGATTTATGGGCTTTCATCTGATTACAATATAGATATGGAAAGAATTTATGTTGCCGGATATTCAAATGGAGGAATGATGGCCTATGGACTTGCTCATTATAAAAGTAATTTAATTGCTGCTGTAGCCTCTGTTTCTGGATCAATGTTAGATTGTACAGGACCAACTAATCACCCTATGCCGATAATTCATCTTCATGGAACTGCTGATGAAGTGCTTCCATATAACGGAGGGAACGAATTCAGCTCTGCACAAAGCACTTTAGATTATTGGATTAATTTTAACAATACAACTACTACTCCAACTGTAAATACAGACAATAGTGGAGGAATGACAATTGAGCATTATATATATGACCAAGGAGATAGTTCTGTTTCAGTCGAGCATTACAAATATATTGGAGGAAATCATGTTTGGTTTAACACTACATATCAAGGAAAGAACACCGCAGAATTGGTTTGGGAATTTGTTTCAAAATATGACATCAACGGCTTAAAGTAAAACAGCATGAAAACAATCATAACATTACTCATTACCATTATTTGTCCAGCACTTGCTTTGAGCCAAGATACAAATATAGTTGCACCAATAAAACGAAATTCGATTTACATTGAATATGCAGGACAAGGACTTTATCCTTCAGTTTCATTTGACAGACTTTATCGAACGGAGAAAAAAATGAAAACTTCGTTCACCGGAGGGTTAACATTGATTCCTATTCCGGATTATTTTGTTTTTTCTGTGCCTGCTTCTTATAATATACTATTTGGAAAAAGAAAAAGCAAACTTGAATTAGGCATTGGCTTAACAGCAATGTATTTAAGGGAAGGCAATATCCCTGTAAGCTATGGATACAAGGACGACAATGGTGTTTATCATTATGAACAATTTATTGGACACGAACATAATTTTTTCGCATATTTTACTCCAAAAATCGGGTATCGTTACCAAAATCCGAATGGTGGACTTTTTTTACGCGCAACACTAACCCCTCACATAGCAGGAATAAGCTCTTACGGTGGAGTAAGAGGTAAAAATGGAATTAAAACAAATATAGATGATTCGTACACCGAATATTTTTCTAGTGTGGCCTTTCTAGGAAATCGTTTTTTAATACGCGCAGGCTTAAGCGTAGGCTGGACATTTAAAAAGAAATTTAGAACAAGTAAAAAGAGTGAAAACTAAACTGATAATTTGATTTGAAGTCTAAATACCAAGCTAAACAATAGTGAGTAAAAGTCAAATATTCAGAATGAGAAAAAGGGCAGCAGATAACAGCACCTACAAGAAATTGGCGGTTTAGTGGTTAAATGAAGCTTTATGCTTCGTGTCAAGTGCAGTGCTGGCAGACAGTTTTCGTCTCCGAAATCGCCAACTTCTTGTAGCTGCAACCCGTTACCAAACATATTAAAAAAAACTCCGAATTCAATAACTCAAGTAGTTCTATTCTTTTTGTTAAGCATAAAATTTTAGAGTCTTTTTTCACGATATAATAGGTTCGTAATAGATAAAAATTACAAGACAGAATAATTATCTACAAATTGAGCTTGTAGAATAAACTAAGCATACTATCTAAATAGTTTTATAATAAAAAATAAAGTAACGTTCTTTATATAAAAGAGTCATATTATTTATAGATGCATCAATAATTAAATATTAATATAAAAAATAAATGAAAAAAACTATAATGAAAACAACATTAACCATTTTGACATTATTTATAATTTTAAATTCTACATTTTCGCAAAAAAAAGCTGAAACAAATTCTGATCTTCCAATTATTAAAGGTTCATATCTTGGTCAAAAACCACCTGGGTTAATTCCTGAAATATTTGCACTAGGAATATTACCAAATCCTGGAAAATTTGCTTTAGGTATTAACTTCTTGCAAGAAGGAACAGAATTATATTATTCGCAATGGGAGCGTCCATTTCCCCAAATTAGGTTTAGGAAAATTGTAAATGGGACATGGACACAAGACACAATAGCATCTTTCTCAGGAGAATTTATGGATTGGGATTTAACAGCCGCCCCTGATGGCAAACGACTCTACTTTAGTTCAAAAAGACCATTGGAAAAAGATGGAGAACCAAAAAAAGATGCAGATATCTGGTATGTTGAAAGAATTGAAGGTTTGTGGAGTGAACCTAAAAATTTAGGATTATCTGTAAATTCTGACAGCAATGAAGTTCATCCGACAATTGCTAAAAATGGTAATATATACTTTTTTGGAAAACACGGACCAAACATTTCTGTTACCAAAAACGAAAATAGCAATTACTTAGAACCCGAAAAACTTGGAGATGAGATCAATTCAGATTCTACCGATCTTGATCCAATTGTTGCTCCTGATGAAAGTTATCTGATTTTTCATTCAAGGAGATCTGGTGGGGAAGGTGAGAATGATCTTTATATTAGCTTTAAAGATATTGAGTCCAATTCATGGACTAAAGCAGTAAATATGGGGAAGCTTATTAATACTGAGAACTCAGACTACTGTGCCCGAATATCACTTGACGGAAAGTATTTATTTTTCTCCAGAAGAAATCCAGTGACAGAAAGTAGTGATTTTTACTGGGTTGATGCTAAGGTTATAGAAAATCTAAAACCTAAAGAACTTAAGAAATAGATAAAATACGTTTGGTAACACGCATTCAAATTCAATGCGGGGTTTTGTAGTTCACTGACTAAGTTTTATCTTAGTAAAGTTGTTTAACGGTGTATAATGAAACGCGGCAGACACCCGCACAAAATTTACCAGCAGACGGTTATGGCACATTTTTGTAAAAAAATTTAAACTTTCAAAACAGATGAAGAAAGAAATTAAATATTCGGTAATTTTTATCGTGATTGTACTCACTGTTAGTTGGAGTATCACTTTGTTACTTTTTTCAAAACCGGAAACAGTGCAATTATTTCCTTTGGTTATGTTAATTCCTGCAATTGTGGGCACTACTATAAATTCGATACGCTATAAGTCGTTCAAATTAGTTTTTAGACCTATAACTACTAGAATAAATCTTAAATCAATTCTATTCTCACTTATTTACCCATTATTATTTATTGGACTTGTGGCTATCGTAGTTTCTTTAACAGGTATCGGTAAATTTAATTCAGACAAATTATCGGAATTAAGTAATTTCCCTTCAATTGAGATGATAATAATTGGATTTCTCTTAATGTTTGGTGAAGAATATGGCTGGAGAGGTTTTTTATTGAAAGAATTAGCTACAGCTAAAGGGAAAATATATAGTGCAATAGTTGTAGGTATTGTTTGGGCATTATGGCATGGACCAGCTGTATTTGGATTAGCTAATCATACAAATATGGAAAATCCACTTTTATTTTCAGCTATACAGATGGGTGCAGTCTTTGTTTTTTCACTACCATTTGCATATTCGTATTTTTTAACAAACAATATATTACCTCCTATGATATTTCATTTTGTCTGGAACTTTTATAACCCAATAATACTTGGTAATATCTATCAGAATGAGCCAGGAATTATAGAGGGAAATATGATTTATATTAATGGTGAGGGACTGGCAGGGATAATTTTTGGCTTAATTTTTATAATATGGTATATCAACAAATTTAAAAAGAACTTAATTAAGAATGTTATTTGTTAAATATTATCAGAAATACAACGTGCCATAACAGCTGTTACCAAACATATAAAACTAAAAAAAGATGAAAAAATTTGGAAGAATTATTTTATTGACTTCGATTGTGATACTTCTAATTGCATGCAATTCTCAAAAAAATAGATCAAAAGACTCTGATTTTCCAATTTTAAGTGGACCCTATCTTGGACAGAAACCTCCAGGGATGCAAGCTGAAATTTTTGCTCCAAATATTATTTCTACTCCATTTGAAGAATCAGGTTGTAGCTTTACTCCAGACGGAAAAGAAGTATATTTTAGAATAATGGGACCACCACGTGGCGGTATTTACTTTATGAAAGAAGTTGATGGAAAATGGCAAGAACCTCAAATAGCAGCATTTATGGGCAATTATGATGGAAAATGTAATTTATCACCCGATGGTAATAAAATGGTTTACAGTTGTGGAATGCCTCTTAGTGGAAAAGGGAAATCAATTGGTCATTGGGAAATCTGGGTTGTGGAAAGAAACGAGAATGATTGGGGAGAACCTGTAAACCTTGGCTCTCCTGTAAATTCAAATAAATTTTCAACAATATCGCCAACAATTGCTAATTCGGGTAATATTTATTTTTATGCAACTACAAAACCAGGTAGTTTTGGAAAAGGAGATATTTGGATGACAGAATTTAAAGATAATAAATATCAAGAACCAGTAAATTTGGGAGCTCCAGTAAATACAGAATTCTGGGAAAATGATCCATTTATCGCACCTGATGAAAGCTATTTAATCTTTCAATCAGATAGAGAAGACGAACATGAACCTGGCGATCTTTTTATTAGTTTCAAAAATAAAGATGGAAAATGGATCAAACCAATAAATATGGGTGAAAATGTAAATGCTTCATATACTGGTGAAGGCTGCCCAATGGTTAGTCCTGATGGCAAATATTTATTCTTTTCATCTATGAGAATTACTTATAAGAAATATATAGACGAACCAATAAGTTACAGAGATAAAATGCAAATATTAGATAATCCAGGAAATGAGAGTGAAGATATATTTTGGATAGATGCTAAAATAATTGAAAACTTGAAACCTATGGAATTGAAATAATACGTTTGGTAACATTGGGTCATAAAGCATGCGGGTTTTCGTGGTTTTCTGACAATTTTAGTTATCTTTAACTTTCGGTTTCGGGGGACACTGAAACACGGCGGAACTCCCGCACAGCTTCATACCCAAGGATCGTTAGGCACAACTTAACCACACCAATGAAAATCGATAAGAAATTAAAGGAATTACCACTTACCAAATCGAATCCAAAAACATTGGAATCCTTATTTGGAAAAACGGACATTCAACCATTTTGGGTTGCCGATATGGAATTTCAGATTGCAAAACCAATTCAGGAATCTTTAAAAGAAAGGATTACAAATTCAGGTTTTGGATATGAATACAAGCCTGACTCTTTTTTTATTGCTCAAAAAAAATGGTATGACAAAAATTACGGAATTGACTTAAACAAAAATCACCTGATTTATAGTCCGAGTATTACAACTACCATTTCTATTTTAATTGAAAATTTTACATCGGAAAGTAACGGAATAATTACACAACCACCAGTTTTTATGGAATTCCGAGATGTGATACGAAACACTAAACGTAGAATAGTCAAAAATCCTCTGAAGCTAACTGAAAAACAATATCAAATTGACTTTAAGGATTTAGAAGAAAAAGCAAAAATAGAAAATAACAAAATTCTAATTATTTGCAATCCTCACAATCCAGTTGGTAGAGTTTGGACGAAAGAAGAATTAAACCAAATTGTTACGATTTGTAAAGAGAATGATTTACTTCTTGTTTCAGATGAGATACATAAAGATATTATTCTTTTCGACAATAAATTCACTTCAGCTTTACAATTTATTGATGATTATGACAAAATTGTTGTTTGTACATCAGAAGCCAAGACTTTTAACCTTTGTGGAATTGCAGATTCTATGACAATCATTCCAAATGAAGATATGAAAAAATCCATTTCCAATACATTCAAAAAATATAATTTAGGAAGAACAAATGCCTTAACACGAGTTGCGATGGAATCTGCTTATAACCAAGGACAATCTTGGTTAAAAGAAGTCATAAACATCGTTGAAGAAAATATAAAAAGCATAGAAACTGAATTGGAAAATTCAAAAATTGAACTTATAAAACCACAAGGGACTTATCAAGTTTGGTTAGATTTTAGAAAAGTTTATAAAGACACGAAAGAAATGTTTAGTCATTTAACAGAAAACTCTGGAATCGGACTTAATGCTGGACATTGGTTCGGACGTGAAGGTGCATTATTTATGAGAATGAATATTGCAACCTCAAACGAAAAAGTAATTGTCGCAATTAAAAAAATAATAAAAGCAGTGCCTAACAATTAAGCATCGTTTTCAGCCCTAAGCCGTGGAGCTAAGCATTTACTTAT
>NZ_JABKCA010000127.1 GCF_013166655.1 Lentimicrobium sp. L6 | reverse complement strand
TTACGATGGCATATGAAATAGAAATTGTGATAAGAATAGCAATATCATTTCCAATGGGTGCCCCACCACCAACAGGTGTGGAACCTCCACTTCCTGTTGTTCCATTATTGGGTGGAGGAGGAGTTTGAGTAAAAGCAAAAGCTGAGAATAATAAAAATATTGCTGTAATTGAGTTGTTTTTTATATTTTTCATTTTTTTTTAAGTTAAAAGTGAACAGTGAATAACTAAAAGTTAGTTTCCAATGATAATTTTTTCTGTTTGACTAATATGATCTCCAATTAATTGCACCAAATAAGTTCCTTTTGAATGAGACATATTGATGCTTTGTAGTTCTTGTTGGTTTAATGAATTAGAATAAATCACTCGCCCCGCTAAATCATAAATGTATACTGAATTAAACTCATTAGAGGAGGTCTGTCGGATATAAACTTGTCCATCGTGAACATATACTTGTGCTTCTTGTTCTTCGATTTCTTCTGTTGCGGTAGCCTTAAGGTGTAATATGAAACGCTCCTCTGAGTCGGAAGTATTCCAGTTGAATTGGTAAGCTCCATTATTTAAGTCGTGTAAAGTGTTTAGTTTTGAGTCTTCGAGTTCGGCTTTTGCAATCCCATTTATTTGTTTTAAATAAATTGAGTAATCTCCGTTTTCATTATTTGTAAATCCCAATGGGATTAAATCAGTTTCAGGCCTTACATCAATAGAGAATTGACTTTCTCCATTTTTTGAATACAACTGTGAAATGCCTTCAACATTGGTGAGGAATTTATATGCATCAAAAGTAAAATCGAAATCTTGAGTAGCTTCAACTGAAAACTTAATCCATAAATCATCTTCATAATCTCCATTGCTTGTAGTAATTACAACTCCGTTGACAATAGTGTTATTTGACTTATAAAAAGCAGAAGCATTATTATGTACTCTATTATCATTGTTTAAATTAAGAGTTCCTGAGGAGGCTGGTACAATAAAAAAACCTTGACTTGGGGGAATATATTGAGATCCTGAACCACTGCCATCATTCCAACTAACATAAGCTGTTCCATTATAGTAGTTCACTGCACCATAGGTATCATCTAAATCAGCCCAGTTGATTGAAGATGGGTAAGGATTTCCAATAAGGTTGGCCCTATTATATTCTCCTCCTGAACCCAATGAAGTAAGCGAAATACTTTGATCTCCAGTATTTGGTGTTCCAGAGAAGGTATGTGTATCAGATCCAGATCCATCTGACCAAAAGCCAAATCCTTTTACTGGAGTTAAAACTTCATCTGTTGCACTAACTTCATACCACCAAGCATCCTCTTCACTCCAGGTTTGTACGTAATCGCCACTAAACATTCCACTTAGTGCATTAGATACTGGTGAGGATATTAAATGCCATTTCCCATTTGAAATGCTTCTTTGTATATTAAATGTTCCATTATTGGAGATGGTTCCTGTTGTTATTATTGATCCCCCAGATTCAATTGTTAATGTTGCTCCAGAATTTATAGTTAGATTCTTACAGTCGCCACTTAGTCCCGAACCAATTACAGGGGCAGTTCCTGAACTTGAAATAACAATATGATCATTACTTGTAGGTACAATATCACCATCCCAATTTGCTGAAGTATGCCAATCTGAACTTTCAGATCCATCCCAGGTTAAAGTCTGAGTATTAGTTGTAAATATTTGCTCATCACCATAAGATGTACCTTCAGAATTGCTAGCATAAGCTCTTACATAATATGTTGTACCAGGACTTAATCCACTTAAGGAAGAAACAAAAGCATCATCTCCTGTGCCATCTGAAGTAATACTACTGCTAGTAGTTGGTGACCCTGTTGTATTCCAACAAGCACCTTTTGCTGTGATAGATAATCCTCCATTATTGGTAATGGTACCACCAGAAGTGGCTGAAGTTTCTACAATGTTGCTAACAGCATCTGTAGAAAGGGTAGGCGAAAAAGTTTCTACACCAATTGCATAATATCCTGTTGTAGGTGTGTAGTTTAAGAAGGTAATTACATCACCTGATTTGCTTGTGTTTCCTACAGAAACTACTGCGAAATCTCCTGTTGTTCCGCTTCTACGTAAAAGAAAATAATTGTTTTCAGTATATGTGTCTACGTCCAAAGCCGAAGCAAAATCGCTTAAATCAAATTGAAAATCTACAGCGTCATTAGCATAATCATATAAATACCAAATTTGACTCGATCGTAAATTGATATTTGATGGTGTATTTGTTGATGTTGTTCCAGTAGAGATATCTGCTCCAAAAACATAATACTCTGTTGTACCTAATTCTCCGGAATTATCTCTTAAAGCTAGACCATCACTTTCTTCGCTAAATGTGGTAGTTTCCGATTGCCACAGTGCTTCTATATCATTTGAATAATCTAAAGGAATATTATCTAATAAGGGTGCAGTAGAAGTTACTAGGCTAGCTTCATTATTATTATCAAGATCATAGTCAGTAATTATACCACCAACAGAATTGCCATAATCTTCTGCAAAGCCGCCCTCGGCTGTGTTAAATCTATAATAAACCCATAAATTTGTAATATTACTTGGTTTGTCGTCGGATTGTATTTCTTTATGCATCCATTCTTGTATTTGTGATTGTGAAAGCTTAACATCCCAATATCTTAGCTCATCTATTCTACCTTGATAATTTTTTCCTGTTGGAACGCCATATTGACCTGCCTCTTCTCCAAAAATGGTAACTGACCATAACGAATAATCTATTGTTGAACTTGGGTTCCCATCATCAGCAGCATTCCCATCAATATATAAATCAGCATCTGAACTACTAATAGTGGCGGCTATATGATGCCAGCCTGAAAAGCCAGAAGGAATGGAATAATAAAGATACTCAGCATTACCATTAATCCAATACTCAAAAACAATGCGATCAGGAGATGCATCGATCCATATCCTATAACCTTTGCTACTATAGTATTTAGAAATAATTACCTGATCTGTTGATGGGGTCCAATCATTTGCATTCACCCACATATCAAAAGTAAATTCCGTATATCTAAAATTTAAATAACTTCCCGTTGAGGCGTAATCGTTACTTGCAAAATATGCACATTGACTTGCTCCTTGAGCATTGGTATTTTGATTAACGAAGAGTGTGATAATTATTATTATGTATGTAGATATTTTGAAGAATCGGTTTGGAAATTTAATTCTATTTGACCTATGTATTTCCTCAAGATAGGAAACACTTGACAGAATTTTTAAAAGAAAAAAGTAATAGAAATACTTCATAATATTGGTTTTTTAGCTTGGATTAATCCTAGAGAAAAAATGCAAAGTGAAGAGTTCAAAGCAACTGTTTTCTGGTTAGGGAAATAAAACGGTTCTCTTTCATATAATTGGCAGATTTCCTCTAGTCCAAATATACACAAGATAGTCAGGTATTCATAAGTAAAGCCATTAGCAAATTGTTAGCTAAGTCCAATCGAAAGTATTAGTAATTTGTTAGCTAATGATTAGTAATTTATCCCACTTTCTTCTTTACTTGCCATAAGTACAGTGTGATATGAGCTTTTCTTTCGGTTTGTATTTGAAAATTTGAGTTTTAAATAAGAAGGAGAGAAGAGAGAACTTTTACCTTGCATGATGAAGAAGCATCAAAGCATTAATATTTATTATAATGAGATTAAATACAATCTTAGATTCTGAGAAGTAGGAATACCTATTTTCTTTCGAAGTCTCGATTTAGAAACTCTCAAGCTCCCAAGTGTGACAAACATCAAATCAGATATCTCCTTATTATTTAAGCCCAGTCTTGTCATTTGGCACAGTTCTACTTCTGTGGAGGTTAATTGTGGATGATTCTTGAGTAGCTTTTTCAGAAATATTGGATGTAATTTCTGATAGGCATTGGCATGTTTTTTCCAGCCTTTGTTTTTTATTTGCTCTTTAATATCTCTATTGATTTGATCAATTTCAATAGCAATATTTTCATCTGTTTTCTTCTCTATTTTTTTTAATCTTGCTTGGAGTTTTTCGAAGAAGCGATTGAACTCATTGCTAAATGCTAAATTTTCAATCATTTTTAAATCCTTTTCCTTGATTAGAGTTTTGTGTCGTTCTGCTATATTCAAGGCTGAATTGAGCCGGGCTAATAGTTCTGCCGGAATTATGGGTTTCCTTATATAATCAACAGCGCCAGAGTCAATGGCTAATTTAAGATGTTCAGGTGTCATCAGAATTCCCGAAACCATGATACAAGGAATATATTCAGTTAATGGATTGGATTTTATCTCTTTTATCAATTCCAAGCCATTCATTTCTGGCATTTCCCAGTCCGTTAAGATAATATCAGGACTGTTATCTTCCAGTATTTTTAGAGCTGTCTTGGCGCTATTAGCTTGGTAAATAATAGATTCTGGATGGTATTTTTCAATGATAGAGACCATGGTGAGGAGGTTTTCTATGGAATCATCAATAATTAATATTTTATAAATAATCATATTTGAGAATTTTGAATCTGGATTGATATCTATTTTAAAATGGAATGGATTAAAAACATATATTTATTTTCATCATAATTAGAAACTGATGAGAGTACTTGTTGAGTCCAATCCTGGAGCTCATCAATGCCAAGTGCATTTATAGTGTTAATAATATTTTTCACATCACTAACTGCATATACTTGTAATTTTTCCAATTGGTAAAGATAAGGAATTACTTTTTCAAGGTCTTCCTTAGAAATGAATAAAGAGCTATTATCATATTCTTTTTGTTGTTGATTGATTTGGGGATGTTTATTTATCATTTTCGTTTTGTAATTGGGTATCCTTATCCAAAACTGTGCACCTAAACCTTCTACAGAATGAAGGCCTATATTCCATCCATGGGCTTGAACTGCCACTTTGCAAAATGCTAAACCTAGACCTGTGGAATGCGTTTTATCTGACTTCTTTTGATTGATTTGTTTGTATTTTTCAAAAATGATTTCTTTGTCATCTATATTTATTCCAGGACCGTTGTCTTTAATACTTAATTGAAGCTGATTTAGTTCAGATTCAGAGATGCTAATTTTTATATAGTCTTCGGAACAAGATGCTTTAATAGCATTGGTTAGTAGATTTATTAGTATTCTTAATAACATAGAATAATCAGCAGAAATACGATATTCTTTATTATAGTCAAGTTTTATTCGAATTTGTTTCTGCTCCCATAAAAAGTGAGTATCATCAATGGCTTGGTTTATCAGCTTGACTAAAGAAATATCCTCTTTATGTAAATTGATTTTTTGATGTTTGGCTTTATTGATATCCAACAGGTTCAAGACCAAGTTCAGCATATCTTGGCTCGTACGCTTGACTATTTCTAGCCTTAGTTCCTCACTTTCAAATCCTTCAATATTGGTTAATGCATTAAGAGGGTTCTTTAAATCATGAACCAGCATATTGATGAAAGTCTGCTTGAAATCATCGAGTTCTTGTAAATCTTCTAAGGCCTGTTTAATTTGTAGAGAAGTTAGTTCTAATTCCGTTTTTTGTTTTTTTATCGTTTGGTTTTGTCTATGTAGTCGATTATTAAGTAGTTTCTTTTTTCTAATGGAATATAATAAGAATATAGCAAATGAAATCAATAAAATACTAATCCCCAAAGAATAATTTCTAATCATGGAATGGGTTTTAATTTCAGCATCATGCTTAAATTGTATTTTAGTTTTTTCAATGGCATTGTTTAGACTATCTTCGAGTTGTTCTTGTTTAAATTTATAATTCAAATCAAGACTAGTAAATTCTATTATCTTCTCTTGGTTAAACAAACTGTCTTTTAATTCATTATATTCTTTAATATAGAATAATGATTTGCTTAAGTTATTTTGGGCTTCATAAACTTGAGATAAAACTTGAGTAATATTTTTCAATTCATTGGTAAATGAATGGTTTTTTGCTTTGAGGTATCCTTTTTCTAAAACCTTTTGTGCACTTGAGTAGTTCTTTTGATAATAAAAGGCTTGTCCAAGAAAATAACTGGCATCCGAAAATTGTCTATAATCATTATGCTTTTCGGCTATTTTTATGCTTTTACTACTGTATTCAATTACTTTATTATAATCTGGCTTGTCATGCATTAAATAAAATAGAGATAAAACTGAATAATAAGAACACATTCCAAGTTCGTATTCAATACTTTGATAGCAAGCTTTTGCTTTCTCCAAATATTCAAAACCCAAGTCAGTTTTCTTATCATTTAAATATACTTCAGCTAGGTTGTTATAGGTCATTCCTAATTGGTGGTTTTCAGGGATTTGTTCAAGAAAACGGATGGCATTTAAATAGGCTTGTTCTTCCTTATAAGGCTCTTTCATTTTTCTATAGATATTACCCATGGTATTATAGTTACCACCTATACTCATGAAATTATCGCTCCCTTGCAAATGGTCTAATGAAACCTGCAAATATTTTAATGATTGTGGATAGTTTCCGATTTCAAAGTAAGTAATGCTCATATAATTATTAACTACAGAGATCCAAGCGCTATCTTGTGTTTTCCTTAGCCAATAATCACTTGAGGAATAATTCTCTAATGAAGTTTCTGTTTCACCTAAATAGGTATTATTTATTCCCAAAAAGAAATAAGTCTTTCCTATATTTAGGCTATCCTTTAGTTCTTTATAAAAACCTATACTCTCACTAAGAAAAATATTAGAGGAGTCTAGCTTGTTTATATTCTGGTAATAAATTCCTAAATAGTAATTTGAGTGGGCCAAGTATTTGGGAGAAGATTGAGCTTTGGCATCCGATTTTAATTCATTGGCAAAATGGAATAATTTTTCTAATTCATTATTTTTCAGGTATTGTTGTAAAGCTTTGTATTTCTGTTCTAAAGCCTCACTTTTGTTTTGAGAATAGAGGCAGTTATATGATAGACTAAATGTGAGTAGGGTGAATAGGAAAATAATATTTTTTGATATCGATATATAATTATGGTTAGATTTTTTCATTCCCTTAGTTAAAATTAATACTAATGATTCATTTTTAATGGATGCTGAAATGGGTTTATCTTAAGTAACAAATATAAGTATTACTTTAGATATGATTACTATTTATCGTTAGCAATACGTTAGCAATTGAGATCTTAAACTTTTGCATTGGTGTTTTATCAGGCCATTGCTAATACTCAGGTGATCTCCTAACCTGAGTTCGATTATAAAAACAGAGCTAATTGATCGTCTTTCTCCAAATCAT
>NZ_JABKCA010000126.1 GCF_013166655.1 Lentimicrobium sp. L6 | reverse complement strand
TAGAATACGTGCCTGTCACGCACGGGGTCGCGGGTTCGAGTCCCGTCCAGACCGCAACAAAGTCCTGTAAACATATTGTTTTCAGGACTTTTTGCATTTTAGTAAGCAATATTTTGTATCATTAGTAAGCATTTTCTTAATGACACTGAGAATTTCTTTTTTCCCAACATTAATTTGTAATCCCCCACCTGCAAACTTGGTATGGTATTTTTTTCAATTTCTTCCTATTCAGAGCATATTTCAACAATTGAATATATACTTCTTCGGGCTTCTTAATAATCAATAATCCCACACCTTGGTTTAATAAGAATTAATTTCCATTTGTTTTAACGATTGTTGGAATAACTAATATTTTGTAGTCATTTGCCTTGTCAGTCATTGCAATAACAGCTATCAGACGCAAGATATAACTTTTAGCTACCCTACACTGACCTATAAATACCTGAAACAGACCTTTGCCAATAAAAGGTCTTATTTTATCGATATTGCCTCGTAGATCTTTTAATAGTCCGTTAATCCATGTTCAAATTTATATTTATTAATATCAGAATCACCGGATACAATATGATTAAAAACATCTTCGATTTCTGTTAATTGTATTTCTTCTTCTAATGGAATTGAAAGTCCATAAGATGTGGATAAAATAGGATATATAGTATCATCGATGTTTGTATTCACAACAAATGGGATGTTTAATAAGTTTTTATTAATGATATTTACATCAGAAAAATTTGACACCCCTTTTCTCATGCTTTTATAGATAGACCCGCCCCCACTGAATACAATGGGTCTGTTTTTTAAAGCATCTATTAATTTATCAATGGGCAACTTATGAATATCCTTCCTAAAACTAAATGAATCGATAATAGCATCCTTCATTTCACTTACATTATTTTTAAGCTGGTTATGGTATGTAGTTATACTTGACTTAAACAATGAGATGTCTCCTTGGGAAGTGAAAAACAATTCTTGCACATCTCTTATGTCCATATCATCCTTTGTTCCGATATATTGTTCGAATATATAATTCAAGCCTTTTGGAAAAGAAATTACCGAATGTATATCGGGTTGGGTTCCGTTTAGAGTAAAGAAAGCGATATCGGTAGTACCACCCCCAATATCAACCAAAAGACTCATACCATCTTGTATTCTTTTTTGTTGGGTAATAGAAGATAAACCAGCAAAAGCTTCAGGAACTACATTCAAACCGAACGTATACAATTCTTCTTCAGTAAAATTGTAATCTATTTTTGTTTGTTCTTTAAGCTCAGGGTATGTGAGTTTTAAGTAGTCGGATTTAGTCTTGATTTTCTCAACCAATCTATAAGCGGCTATTAGAAACGCATAGGCTTTTCTTTTTTGAGAATCGAACACAGCCTTCTCACTACCACTTGGCACACCAAACTGAATAAAAAAATCTTCTCCTAACTTCTCCTGAAGGATAAGTATAACATTGGCAATATACCAAACAGATAATAATTCAGGAGCGATATTATCGTTCCACTTGATGTTACTGAAAGAAGCCAATTTAAAATATCGGAAACGGAGTCTGTGTTCTCTTTTTCGAGCTAATTGTTTGACTATTTTTTCATGTTCTTCTGTTACTTTTCTACATTCCTGTTTCCAGTTTTCATGTATCAACTGAAATTCGTCCATTAAATCATTTGTTTTTTTCTTCCATGCCTTGTGCTCCGTTTCAAACAATTCTTTAATGGATTTGCACTCTTTTTCCCATTTTTTTAATGATGTTTTTTTCTCACTCGGCTCTTTCTTTACAAACCTTTTTAATTGTTCTTTCCAGCTTATTTGCTTCAAGTTTTCAAAACTTGGCTTATCAGGTAATTTAGGCATTTGGGGTTCTTCTGGTAGCTTGTAAACAGGTTCGGGGTTTAGATGAAGTTCTGGAATTCTAATGCTTTCATCAATTTCAACTTTACATTGTTCTTCATCAATAAAACCGTAGCTCAGGGTTTCATCTTTATTGATCTGTACGATGGATGGGAATAAAACGGAATTGTATCCATCTTTATTCCTAAACTCAAGAAATTCGTACATTTTTTGCGCTGGATTTGTTGCGTCTTCAATACATACTTTGGTTTGATGGGTGCCAAAATCGAAGCCTACTGTGTAACTCATTTTATTTGATTGTTATGTGGTTAATAGATAATAATTTAGGGGTTATATATTTAATTTTAGCCGAATCAATGTCCCTTAAAACATTCTCTTTTTCTTCCAATAGATTCTCGAGCACCTTCCTTTGTGCTGGAAGAATTCTTTCGGCATTTTTTCTCTCTTTTTCATAAAAAGCTTGCTGTATTATATTTTCAGAATTCTTAATAACTCGCTTTTGCATTACAATTTTATTATTATAGAATTCTGTTTTCAATTGAATTTGCATCTTGCTATGAGTCTCCAACCTCATATTAGCATCTTCCAGTTTTGCCGACTCAATATCATCTAAATATAGTGCCAGTTCATATTCTAACTCAGAAACTTGTTCAGGCGAAATACGATATGTCCCAGACTTTGCAGTAGCATTTAATTGAGCCTCACCTAAAAACCTCTCCGCAACAGTGGTCTCTTTTATGATTTGTTTTTTAGAGATATCATATAGAATAGGCACCAAGAGCTCTGTTTTCTGCTCTCTATTTATCCATTTTTTTAAAATACGTGATGAATATACAGCCAGGAAATATTCTCCCCTATCTAATTCAAAATCACTTAAATGATTGGCTTCAATGGCAAACTGGAAAGTATTATTTGAATCTATTTGATGCGCTTCAAAATAATTAAGCCCTGCAATAATTATAGGATGATAGGCATTAATCCTAATCAGATTTTTATTTTCGTACCCCGTTTGCTGTGAGAAAGTTAATTTCAGCGAATGCTTGTCTCTTATTGAATTTATAAAATGACGGAATATTATTTCTTGTTCTGTATGATGCGGCTGATACTCGGTTAAGAAATTTTTTAAAACTGATGGCGAACTTTTTGGGATGTTTATTTGAAAGATAAGCTTTTCTTCATCTAATGTTTCTAATTGCAAAGTAGTGAGCTTAGTACGAATTAAAATTCGAATATAATTAACCAACTCTTTTTCAGTTACGTACTTATGATTGTTTTTAATGAAATTCACCTGGTTTCTAAAGTATACATCATTGGTAAGTGTATCTGTAAGTCCCTTACTTATAGTATCAAGGTTCTTCTTTTCAGTTATTATAGCACGTTCAATGGCATCAATTTTTTCCTCACGTTCGTGTTTTGAAATGTCTTTAGAATATAATTCTTGCTCTAAACTTGAAAACCACTCTCTGATATTTTTAACACCGAGGTTTCCCATTTTCTCAAGATCTTTATCTAAAATAGCTTCTAAATCACCTATACTTCCCCTGAAAATTCCAATTCTATCTAATAGTCTGGTATAAATATCTTCCTGTATAGAATCTTTTACCAGCAAATTATAGATATTTACTTTGGGTGATTTTTGACCAAACCTATCAACACGACCAATTCTTTGCTCGACTACCATCGGGTTCCAAGGCAAGTCGTAATTGACAATGGCATCGCAAAACTGCAAATCCAAACCTTCACTTCCAACTTCTGAAGACAAAAGTATTTTTACATTTTCATGGGTTTTGAATTTCTCAATTTCAGTAACTCTATCATCAATATCACCATGAATAATAGCAGAAACAATCCCCGCTTTCTTCAATCTGACATTTAAATAATTTAAAGTTTTTTTAAACAATGCAAAGACGATTAACTTGTTATTTCCTTTGTTTACAACATCTTCAACAATATCTAAGAGCGCATCAAATTTTGCGTCTTTGTAGTCATGATAAAAATCAACTCCTCTTTCCAGGTCTTCTTTAGAATTTAAATATCCATACACACTGCTGGCTACTTGTCTTTTCTTTTGAACAAGTCCAAGAGCCCCTCCCTGTGTTAACTTTTCATTGCCAAAACCATCTACATATGAATTACTATCAATATATTGATTAATAACTTTGTCAAAATCTTTTCTTTCTTCTGGGTTTAGTTCCAATATAATAGTATGTGGTTCCCGAATAGCCTGAGACCAGTCCTGAGTTACTTCCTTTTTTCTGGTACGAGAAAATATTTTATTCATTTCACTCATATCGGAAATATCAAATTGCAATTGTACTCTTGTTTTTGCACTATCTTTTTCTTCCTTTAAAGACTTCATGATCTTTTGAAATAAAGGAATATCACTAAAAACATTACGAATTTTCTCGGTGTGGCTATAATTCATTTGATATTCTTCTCCTGAACTGTAATTAATTGTTACTTCAGCATGTTCTAAATCATCCGCAATCTGGGAATAGCTCACATTACTATTAACTTGATTTAATGCATTTATGAATGGTCGATTCATAGCAACCTGGTTCTGAAAAGTAGCATAATCACTATACTTCTGTTCATCGAGCAATTTTAAAAGATTAAATAAATTTTCTTCACTAATCATTATTGGAGTTGCTGTTAAAAAAACTGCAGATTTAACAACTTCCATAAATTTTTTCAATCCACGATGTGTTTGAGTTGTAGCATTTCTTAATCGGTGTGCTTCATCACATAATAGAAAGTCGAATTTAATATTGTTTTCATCTATGAGATCGTAAAGGCTCTTTTTCGGCTTCTTATTTTTAGTACTTTTTTCTTTTGGAAGTCTTATTTTTTCGTAATTAACAATTCCCTTTACATTTCCGTTTCTATCAGCTATATCCGCTTTTAACTCAGATAAAGATTCATAAATCTTAAAGTTAAAGCTGAACTTCTCTCTTAACTCTAACTGCCATTTTTCCTGCAATGATTTAGGACACACTATCAATGAATTTTTTAATTCTCGTCGAGCCATAAGTTCTAACATAATATGGCCCGCTTCTATTGTTTTACCTAATCCCACCTCGTCCGCTACTAATATTCTATTATTATCGGAGCTAAGAAACTTCAATAGAGGTTTAAATTGATATGCCTTAAAAATGGTATTAGAAGCTTTAAGAGATGATATGGTGTTTTTACTTGTGTTTTGAATTTTAAAGCTGGTGTTTATTTTAGCAAAATCAAGATAAGAACCAAACATTCCTCTTTTTACTCTCTCGAAAGGGTCTGATAAATCAGTATCAGGTATTAGGTTAGATTCTAAACATTTCTTTGGCTCATCTTTAATACTTACTGTATATAACTGTCGCCCTCTTGCTGGAGGGAATACTTTTTTAACAATTCCTTTTTCTTTTGAACTGACATATATTACTGAATCTCCGATACTAAATTTTGCCATAGTATATTTCTATTATCGTTTAAATCACATTTTTATAACGGCCTTGTATTCAATCTTTCATCCATTTACTTTCCCTCCCTTATTCTTGATCTGCTGTTACAACAGATTCCAAATAATTCTCAAAATGAATAATGGATTTATTTAAAGCACTTTCGAGTATTTGTGCCATTTGACCAGTAGGATTTGCGGCATTAGTAGTGTAATAGGTATTTCCATAAGAATTCATTTGGGATTCATTATAGCCAGAGGCAACAACTTGGAATTGTGTTTCATAATTTTCCCCATGGTATAGTATACTTACCTGAACAACAGCTGCAGCTTCATTATTATACTTGCTATTTCCTGTAAACATAGTTCCTCCAATAGAAGTGGTCAGTTGTTGTTTTAAAACCAAAGATTTAAGATGTACTTTAATATTGATAGTGTCTTTAGAGTAGCTATTAAATTTTGCAGAAAAATAGGAATTCCATAGGTTTTTAAATGCAGTTTCGGATGCGTACTGATAATAGGAATTACTTACAGTTTCATGACCGTTTTTCTGTGCACTTACCAAATTAATAGGACCATCAGCCTGATCAGAAGTTAGACTGATATTAGGATAAATATTTCTGTTTTCTCCCATTAACATTAACTGATCGCTAAGGTTGGACTGCATGGGGATGGTAACTGTACATGATGTTATGCTCATCATCATTAAAATGGCTACTAATAATAATTCTGTTTTTTTCATAAGATTTGATATTAATAAGTTTATAATACACAAATCTCTATTTAATGTATGCAATAATTCTGCACACTATTTATATTTTTCTCTTAGTCTTTCAATTCTATTCAGTAAATCATGTCGAAACAAAGCTGGCTCCATTAATTCAATTTTATCCCCAAAGGAGAGGATTAACGACTCTAATTCATAGTTTCGTTTAATTTCGATACTTATCATTACATATTCGGAGCCATGCTCTACTATCTTTTGAGAACCATGCAAAGGTTTTGTTTGGATATATGGCCAAAGTTCCACATCCACTTTAAGAATAACCTTTTGTATTTCGTTATTCGTGTCAACTGACACCCCTATTACATCTTCAAAATATTCTTCAAAATTAATTTTAGTATTTCTAATATATTCGAGATTACATTCCTCCACATTCATCATCCTGTCAAGTGCAAGATTAGGTAGATAATCGGCTTTATTATCTAATCCAAAGAGAAACCACCGGTTATTGTATTCCTTTAAAAAATAAGGATGAATAATAATGACTTCAGGGTGTTCTGATTTAAAAGAACGGTAGCTTATTTCGAGTACTTTTTGATTATTAATTGCGGCATATAGTTGGCCTATATACTCTCGTCCCTTCAAATATGGATTACTATCAAACTCAATAATATGTTCCTGGCTTTCAAACTTAAAATACTGATCGAGCCTTAGCTTCATATCTTCAATCCATTCAAATTGTGGTAAACCACTGAATCGGGACAAGGTGTGCAGAGATTCTTTCAGTTGTTGTGCTTCCAGTTCATTTAGGGGCTGTTTATTGATGGTGAAGCTTCTATCTTCATATTGATAATAAACCACTCTACCATCCTTAAAATTGGTTATAGGAGCATCATACCCTTTGGAATCACGCATGAATTTCAGGTCATCGTAAACCTGTCGCTTTTGTACTCCTGTTGAAGTAGAATCTATATCTATCAGCGCTTTATTACATTCGTCTACAAGGTCCTTAATGGAATATTTACTTCCAGGGTTTCTCAGACACTTATCAAGAGCTTGATAACGAATGATGGCGTTTTTATTGTTAGGCATATGCGATTTAAGTGTTCAGTATGTAAAGGTAAAAAAAATACTGGTTTTTTTTGAATGAAGTTTGGATTTAATGCCTAATTCTGGGGGAATAAAAGGTTAAATCCTATTTTGATGCGCTATGCAAATTTTTTCATACCAAAAATGCTACCAATTCATCCTTTTTTGTGGAAAAAAGGAAGCAAAAAGCCATCCCAAACAATAACCTACCCGCCTCTTATAGAATATTGATTTATCTAACAAAGTAGAAAAGTAATGACCTAATAATCTTAACTCCTTATCTGATTTAAAACTATCATTTCTATTTCAAACATTTTCGATGTCATTACTTTAAAAGCCATGGCCCTTTGCTGACAAATCAAATATTCTATAATTCACCGCATGAGCTGGCCTAAGTTTGGGAAAGGCCTGCCCTCTGTCTTCGAAAATATATTACGGCTTAA
>NZ_JABKCA010000125.1 GCF_013166655.1 Lentimicrobium sp. L6 | reverse complement strand
ATATGGTCATGCAATGATTTAGGCTCCAAAAATAGTAAAAATTAACAAATTGAAGTTGTTTATTTTGTAATAGCAAATGTTTTTAGTGATAAATACTTTTTTAAAGTCTTTATTTTGCGGGTTTTAAAAAAAATGACAAAATTCTTCATTTTTTAGGGTTACGTTTTTGTTAAAAAAGGTATTAAGTATATGAAAAGAGGATGATTCTAACCTTTTGAAAGCCTAGTAAATTCAATATTTAGGCATATAATTTCAAAATATTTTTATTTTTATTTGTAATATATATTATTAGAGTATATGTTTGTAGTCAATTCTGTATTTATCTATATTTAAAAATATCTATTATGAAAAAAATCCTATTTCTAGGTGTATTCCTTTTATCTTCTATTTCGTTTATTTTTGCACAAGATGCAAATGGTCATGATAATGTAATTACTAACTCTCTTACGGGAACAGCTATCGGTAGTTATACAGAATCCCAAGCCTCATATTCTATGGCTGCAGGGTTTTATTCAAAAGCCATGAGTAATGGAAGTTTTGCTTTAGGTAATCATGTTCATGCAACCGCAGCTAATTCCTGGATTATTGGAAGTGGATATTTGAAAGGACTTCGATGGGTAGAGTATGCCAATCCCAATTCCAATTCGTTGATGATTGGTTTTAATATGTTGAATACTCCCTCCTTTTTTGTAGAACCTTTTGATATGGATGGCTCAGGAGGAGGTTTTGTAGGTATTCATACTGATACACCAACTTCCACATTAGATGTAAATGGAACCTTAACAACGAAAGGATTGCGTGTGGTTTCTGAAACTTTAATTGGCAGTAATTGGGTGTTAACGGCCGATGGAACTGATGGTAGTGTAAAGTGGGCAGCGCCTACAGGTTCAGGAGGTGGAAGTACATATACACATCCTGCCCATACAGGTATGGTTGGATCCGATGGAGATGGTGATACTTGGCTTAATGTCTCAGCAATTGAAGTGCAGACTTATACTTCTTCGCTTTCTTCAACGGATAAATTAATCTTTGCAAGATCTGGTTCTCAATTGAAAAGCACAAAAATCTCCGATTTAAAAAACTATATGCAAAATAATTTGGATTTTGGTTCAGGTGGCGGAGGAACGGTTTCTCCTTGGGTAACTTCAGGTTTGAATATTTATAGATCAAGTGGTAATGTGGGGATTGGTATCTCAAGTCCTCAAGAGAAATTACATGTTAATGGGACTATCCAAGTGGAGGATGGTATAAAAATGATAGGTAGTACCAATAAGTTAGTATATGGAGAAAGTTCGAATAGTATTTTCCAGATTTCTAAAAATGTATTTGGTAAAGGAGTTGAGCCTCCTCCAGCCGGAACACAAACCAATATTATAACAATAGATGCTAATAACCGTGTAGGTATTGGAACGGATTCACCAAGTGCTAAATTGGATGTGGATGGAACAGCAAAAATAAACAATACCTTGACTGTTACTGGTGAAATTTTTGCTAATGATAATGTGGAGATTGCGCAAAGCTTAGATGTTAGTGAAGACATTAGTGTTGCCGGGAAATTGCAATTTGGCACAGGTTTATCGCAAATTACTTTTGGAAGCTATAATACAGCAAAGACATTTAAAATCCTTTCAAATTTCAACCCTCCAGGTAAAGGATTAATTCAAGGAATAGCTATTTCTTCGTCTGGAAGAGTTGGTATTGGAGTTGATAATCCTACGGCTAAGTTGGAAGTAAATGGAGGAATTGTTGCACAGGATGATTTAGATGTAAGAGGAGATATTATTACACAGGGTGGTATAAATGTAAATGGAACTACAAAAACCTCAGGTTTTCAAATGACAAATGGAAGTGATTTGGGGGGCAAAATCTTACAATCTGATGCTAGTGGAAATGCTTCTTGGGTAGCCCCAGGGACACTAAATGGTGTTGGAATATGGAGTGGTGATGCTAATGTAGCTTACTATAATGGTAGTGTTGGAATAGGGACTACAAGTCCAAGTGCATCACTTGATTTGGCTGATATTCATCCAGCAGGTTATCCTTTATTAAATGTAGGGAATGATTCTTATCTTACAGATGTTGAAAATGCAAATACATTAGGGGTTTATGGCATTCAGGATAATACAATTGGAGCTATAAAATTAGGAAGTAATGGTCCGAAACTTTATGGTGCAAATAACTGTCTTGCTATTGGAACTACTCAAACACCTTCAGATTATACTTTAGCTGTTGGGGGAACTATCGGTTGTACAAGAGTAGTAGTAAGAAGTGAAAATGATTGGCCTGCTTGGCCCGATTTTGTTTTTGCAGATAATTATATATTACCCGATTTATTGGAAATAGAATCATTTGTAAAAGAAAACAAACATTTGCCTGGTGTGCCTTCTGCTGAGACAGTTGCAAAAGAAGGGCTTGATTTAGTTGAAATAAATACTATCTTATTACAAAAAATTGAAGAGATTACTTTATTGATGATTGAACAACAAAAATCGATGGAAAAGCAACAAAAAGAAATTAATGAGCTTAAGAATCTTACAAACAAACTTTAAATAGTTAATTATGAAAAAAATTATATTAATTGTATTTGGGCTTGGAATAGTTTTAGGTATTAAAGCTCAAAATTATAGCCAAATACTAATAGGGCATAATTGGCAGGTGGTGTCTTTAAGTATTGAAGGTGAGTTGTTTGTGGATGCCGACAATACCTGTATGTACTCCACTGTAATTAGTTTTGTTGATGAAGCAAACTTAACTCTTGCAGGATCTTGTAGAAGTACATCCTCAGCCAATTTCGAGCTTTCAAATGATCTGTTGATTGTGGAGAATCCCATTAATGGTAACGATACACTAACAATAACAGAAATAACTGAGAATAGTTTTTCTACATTATTATTGAAAAGACCTATATTAAACGATAGTATTATTCTAGAACCAGTAAATATAATCACAAGCTATGAAAAACTATAGATTTTTATTTGTTTTAAGTATTCTTGCGATATTAATTGTTTTGTTTAATAGTTGTTGTAAGAAGCGTACATGCCCGGATATTTCTAGTGACGAAAGACAATGGATTCCATATAAAAATAATGACACCCTGATATTTAAAAATTTTGAAATAGATTCTGTTTTAAAATTTAGGGTTTATAACTATAGAGAGGAAGAATTAGATAAAAAAGATCCGGGAGAGTTTTGCTTTTCAAGTTGTTTATCAGGCATTCAGGTGAACTTAAGGACGATTGAAGTAGATGATGTGTTAGAGTCTCCGTTTTTTTTGGAAAAGTCGGATTCTGATATATTTGTGTTATGGAGTGTGAGCGGGTTATCATCAGGAATTGAGGAAAAACCTTCTATACATGCATTATTTGATCTAAGAAGGAGTTCGCTAATTGAAGAAATAGAAATTGCTAATCAGGATCTTCAAAATGTTTATGAATTTATAACTGATTCTACACACAATAGAGGTGTAAGGAAAACCTATGTGAAGAAAGGCATGGGCTTGGTAAAAATTGTTTTCAATGATGATCAACAGTATGAATTAATAAATCATATAAAAAATGAAAAATAAGGCATTTTATATAATACTTCTAATTTTTTTGTATCAACTATCAGTTTTGCATGCTCAGGATGATACGTTCGAAGTTATTGTGAATATCAATGAGAATAACGAAAATAAAACCATAAAAGGTGAGTGCTCTATTTGGTATGGAGAGAGGGAAAATGATGGTGTACTTATGAAACCATTTATTGTTTGCGAGGGTTTTGATCCACTGGGTATGCAAGATGCAGATCTTGTAAGAAGACAAGTTGATGAACCCTTTGATTTTGTTGACAATCTAATATGGGATTATAATTATGATGTTATCATCTTAGACCTTGATAAAAACACCATGGAAATAGAAAAGAATGCGGAATTGTTTATTAAATTAATTGAAACTATAAATTTAGAGCTAGAAGAAAACGGATCGATAAACAGGATAGATGCTTTAGGTGTGAGTATGGGTGGATTAATTATAAAGTATGCATTAGCAAAAATGGAACATGAAGGAGAGGACCATAGAGTTGAGCATTATGTTTCCTTCGATTCACCACACCTCGGTGCCAATGTGCCTCTAGGTTTACAGCAAATGCTCGATACTTATCTTGGGTCACTACTTTCTTTAGCAGAGGTGAATTCAGTATTAAACAATATCGGGTGTATAGAATACGAGAGTATTATAAATGATATTTCAGTAGGAGTATTTGGTTTTGATATTAATGAATTTGTATCTAATGAAATGGATAGAGGTGACTTTTCAGCTGCCTTACAAATGTCATCAAATTATGTGCATCAAAATTTTTGGCGACAAGGCTTCTTGAATAACTTAGATGATGTTGGAGCTTATCCAAAGGATTGTAGAAATATTGCTGTTTCCATGGGTACAAATGTTAAAAGCCAAGGATACGATCCCGGCACAACGCTTTTGGATTATAGAAATGGTAAAACATTAGTCGATTGGACGCTTCCCTTACCATGGGGTTTAGGAGGCTTTGATTTTGATTGGACGCCTATAGAGGTAAACAATACTGTAAATGCTATGCCTGGTAAAAATGATGAAACATTTAATACAGCCTTGCAAATTCAACCTTTTGTCAATTCAAGCATATATGGGCCCTCTTTTTCGCGATATCATACCGAACATGATCCATTGGTTGCTCCTAGTAATTGTAATATGGATAATGCTCCAGGCGCATATTATAAATTACCGATAGGAGGACTGTCAGAGTGGCTAGATGGATATATTATAATTCCTATTCATTTATCCCATACAGTTTGTATACCAACAATATTTTTTGGAGACATATGTTGGACTACATCTGTTTCTTGGGATAAAGAAATTCCAAGATCAGATATATTTGGTTCTTTAACTAATGACACTGGTGAAGACGATCCTGTATTTTGTTTTGTACCAACCGTAAGTGCATTGGCATTAAATAATACCGATTGGTTTGCTGATTTATCAGACATAGGAAAATATCCTCACAACGAAACGCTCACACCATTTGATGCAATTTGTATGAGTAATGATAATTATATCCATGCTTGGATGCCGCCAGATCCTGACGTGAATGATTTTTTAGTTGGAGAATTGCATCCGGATCATCTATATATTCAAAATCGGATATTAGATGAGGGCTATACTAATGTGTTTGAGGCTCAAAACATAACTATTGGCGAAGATGTAGATACTGAGATCAATAGGACATTAGTAGGTGATGTATTGGTAGATGCTACTACCAGAATAGATTACCGCGTACCAACAGATGGAGTTATTATAATTGAAGAAGGTAGCGATATTGCAGGACATCAGATATTGTATTTAGATCCCGATTACAATAGGCCTGTAGGCAAAAAATCAATTATTATTGAAGATAATAATGATGTTGTTGAGATGCAAGAGGATATTGAACAAGAAGAAATAGTGGTCAACAAAAAGCCAGAAATTTCTAATTTTGTAATGACAGAATCTTTAACAATAACTGATATCATACCCAATTCCGCCGCGATTTCAAAAGAACCAAATGAAAGAAATGTGGAACAAAATATAGGTTTAAAAGTTTTTCCAAATCCGGCTAAGAATCAGATCAGAGTGAGTTTTGTACATGGCAATATATCTGAACACCTACTTGTTATAAGAGATGTGTTTGGTAATACAATTATTGAAAAACCAAATTTTTATTCTGGTTCTAGTATTAATGTTTCGAATTTACCTAAAGGAGTTTATGTTACCGAGGTTTTTATTAGCGGTAACAAATATCAGGAGAAATTTCTGATTTTGTAAAATAGATTTAACTTAAAATATAGAATAATGATATTAAAAAAACAGTCTTTGATGAAAACAACTATTTATTATCTAGCAATTATTCTTTTTGTATTTACATCCTGTAAAGAAGATAAGACAGAAATTATTGAACCAACTCCCGATTACGATGCGCTACTATGTAAAGAATGGAAAATTGAGAAAGATTTAAAAAATGGCGAAAATATCATGAATTACGAGGAGCAATACTTCACTTATGATACTTCTAATGTACTGTATGTTAGAATAGTTATTGATGAGGCTATTACTATGCATTACGATTGCATGTGGAAGTGGAAGGACAATTATAGTAATCTACATTTGTATACGCCATATGATACTAAAAATAAATTAGGGGAGATTGTAAGGGATAGTATTGATGAGCCTTTACACATGATTTGGTCAGATATGTATGAAGTAATTGAAATCACATCAGATGTTTTAGTGATAGAAAGAATGAAAGATGAGGATGTTTTTAGGTTGGAATTAAAACCATCTGTTCAGAATGATTAAGTGATTACTCCAAATTTATTAGGTTTTAAATAGCAATTAGGATTCTGTATAAACAGTAAAATACCTTGAGAGACGCTTTGTTGTTGGGTTTTTTACAAGATATGTAGAGTTGGATTCTTTGCTTATAAAGTATAATACAGAATATCAGTCATATATAAAAGTGTTATAGTTTTAGGTGAATGTTGTAATACAAATTAGGCATATAAATTAAATGAGAGATCTATTTTTTAAAAGTGCTATATAAAAAGTTTAGTGTTTTATGAAAACTAGGTTTTATAAAAGAGTATGATGTTGTACTCAATACTGTATTTATCTATATTTAAAAATATCTATTATGAAAAAAATCCTATTCTTAGGTGTATTCCTTTTATCTTCTGTTTCTTTCATTTTTGCACAAGATGCAAATGGTGATAATAACCCAATTGGGAACTCTGCTACCGGAACAGCTATCGGTAACTATACAGAATCCCAATCTTTATATTCTATGGCTGCTGGGTTTTATTCAAAAGCTATGAGTAATGGTAGTTTTGCATTGGGTAATCATGTTCATGCAACCGCAGCTAATTCCTGGATTATTGGAAGTGGATATTTGAAAGGACTTCGATGGGTAGAGTATGCCAATCCCAATTCCAATTCGTTGATGATTGGTTTTAATATGTTGAATACTCCCTCCTTTTTTGTAGAACCTTTTGATATGGATGGCTCAGGAGGAGGTTTTGTAGGTATTCATACTGATACACCAACTTCCACATTAGATGTAAATGGAACCTTAACAACGAAAGGATTGCGTGTGGTTTCTGAAACTTTAATTGGCAGTAATTGGGTGTTAACGGCCGATGGAACTGATGGTAGTGTAAAGTGGGCAGCGCCTACAGGTTCAGGAGGTGGAAGTACATATACACATCCTGCCCATACAGGTATGGTTGGATCCGATGGAGATGGTGATACTTGGCTTAATGTCTCAGCAATTGAAGTGCAGACTTATACTTCTTCGCTTTCTTCAACGGATAAATTAATCTTTGCAAGATCAGGTTCTCAATTGAAAAGCACAAAAATCTCCGATTTAAAAAACTATATGCAGAATAATTTGGATTTTGGTTCAGGTGGCGGAGGAACGATTTCACCTTGGGTAACTTCAGGTTCGAATATTTATAGATCAAGTGGTAATGTTGGGATTGGTATCTCAAGTCCTCAAGAGAAATTACATGTCAATGGAACTATCCAGGTTGAGGATGGTATAAAAATGATAGGTAGTAACCTGAGTTCGGTTTTTAACTATCTGAAATTCAGTTGTTAATGGTGATATTTT
>NZ_JABKCA010000124.1 GCF_013166655.1 Lentimicrobium sp. L6 | reverse complement strand
CATTGTAACTATGAAAAGGCTAAAAACCATTGCTCCCCATAATTTTTAATGTGACTTCTTAAAAAGATTATTGTGAGTTTGACACAAAAAAAAAGGGTTTGACTTTGTCAAACCCTTTTTTTTAATATTCATATGATAAGAATTATTTTACAATAACCTTTTCAATCATTCTTTGATTGTCATTTTCAACGATAAGCATATAAACACCTTCGGCCTCTTGGCTAAGGTCAATACGCTTCATGCTGTTGTCAACAGTTAAATTAGACTCTTCATATACTACAGTTCCTAAAGCATTAACAATAGTTAGGTTAGCTTGTTTCATTCCTTGGATATCTAGGAAGAATACACCATTGTTAGGGTTAGGATAAAGGCTAATAGCAGCTTCTAAGTTTTCAACACCAGTACAGTTATGAACAGTGATGAAATCTTCTTTTGTGATAGTTGCAGTTTCTGCTCCGTCACTTACTTCTAAAACAACATTATAATTTCCAGGAGTTGCATAGGTAACACTTGGGTTTTCATCTGTTGAAGTTTCTGGAGTTCCACCTTCGAAGGTCCAATTCCAAGAAGTAACCTCACCTAATGAGGTAGAAGTAAATCCTACAGTTCCACCATCACATGGGTTAACATCATCAGCATTGAATGCAGCAGTTAAAACATTATCACTACTTGCTGGGAAAACAATATAATCAACCCAAGCACAATCTTCACCACTTACGGCGGAACCATCTCTCATGTATTCCCATTTCAAGTTGTGATCTCCAGCAGTTAAGGTGTACTCGGCCATAGCCCAAGCTACTTCACCAGACCATTCGTCTTGCATAGTACCATCAATATAGAATTTCAATTTGTCATAATTGCCTTCAGATGATACTTTATAATAGAAGGAGAAATCACCTTCAGCAGCTACGGTATAATCTAATTCCATAACTGATTGTTCGTTATGATTAATAGCGGCAGAACGTGTTCCGTATTCACCTTCATAAGCTTCATCAGCACCAACAATAGACCAGGCATTGGTGTTAAATTGCCAATCATAAGCAGAGAAATCACCAGTTTCAAAATCTTCTAAAATTAAACCAACTAATTCTTGCATTAGCATATTAGTAGTGTAATTTCCAGCAGCCAAGTCAAGGTTAATGTCTATTAAAGTACCAATAGGAGTAGAGGCTTCTGTAGAAATTGTGAATGTAACAGCTTCCATACCTTCAGCATCAATAGCAGCAACATCGACATTTGCTGTATTAATAGTAACAAATGAGCTTGAAGAAGAAACACCTAAAGTACCAGCTAATGAAGCTGCATGTCCATTATTATAAGTGTTAATTGTGATATCTGCAGTTTCACCTGGATCCAATCTGCCGTTTCCGTTTCCAGCAGCATCATCAATGGTGTAAGCACCAAATTCAGGAACTGGAGCATAAATATTGAAGTTTAATGTTGATTCCCAAGTTTCTTTAGCGGTACCTTCGATAACGAGGTCAAGAGAAACGCTATACATATCTGGAGCATCGTCAGCAATGTCGAATGTGAAGGCATCAGTTAGGTTAATTACTTCATCAGCAGCAATATCACCAACAGTAATAGTAGCTGCACTTGTTAATGTACAATATGGGTCAGAACCGCTAATGGTAACAGTTACACCTGTTGCAGGGTCAGTGCCTAGGTTTTTTACATCCATGTCCATAGAAACAGTAGTTCCGTAATCCACATTTTCGTTTCCACCATTAAATGTGAATTCGCTTACAGTAAGGTAAGGTCCTTCTAGTGCAGCAGCAGGAATAACTTCCATATAAGGAATATATTGAGATCTTGTAACAACGATATCAACGTCTCCACCTGAAAGGATAGGATCCATTTCAACCATAACGCTACCACTAGCGTCAACATGACCTGTTCCGTGAAGAACGCCATCTTTACTAATAGCTACATAAGAACCTGGTTCAGCACTAACTTCATATTCAGTAACACCAATAGGAACAATGTCCATGTGGTTGACTACATTATCGCTACCTTGTGTGTGATAAGGCATTAAAGAAGGATCACCAAAAGTATTATAAGCTTGCCAGTAATAAGTTGGTGAAGAATGTTGTGCATATCCTTGGATGTCAACTTCAGTTACCGCTAAGTTACCTACAAAGATTAGTGCGTCTTGGCAGAAATAGCTTTCGCCCCAAGCACCATCATAGGCACCTAAAGTAGTTTCTTCTTGTGTAGGAACGTAACCATCATTATTTCCAGAAATAGGAAATGCACCTACAGACCAATAGAAATCTTCAAACCAATAAGAGGATGGTGAAGAACCAATATATCCAACAGCACCTTTGTCTTCTGCTCTAATCCATGCTTCACCAATACATTCGTTGGTACCAAAATCGGCAGCTAAACAGCAGTTACCAATAGCAAGAGGATATTTACCAGTGTTACTGAAATTGTTAACATTAGCAATACTTAGACCTGGATCTGCCCAAGAAGTTTCGCTACAGTGTGCAGTATAATTGATAAAACCTACAGCAATTCTTTCAGGATCATAACATCCTGAATAACTAGTTAGGTAAACCCAAATGTCATCATAGCCATGCTCTGCATTGAAATAATTCTCTGTTCCATAATCTATAGTTGCTTGTCCTACTCTAGGATTCCATGTGCCATCAGCGCCAGCAATTAATGTTATATCGTCTAGATATGTTGGATCATCCATTTCATATTTTTCATAAGGAATGATTTTATTCAACATATTCTCGAGTTGAGTTGTGTTTTGTGCAGACATACGTCCGTAGTACATTTCTGGGAAATAGTCACCATCTACTGAACCATAATAAAGGTCAGTTTTTTTGTTACTAGAACTACCAGTAGCACTTGCAGGAACTTGTTGAACATCACCAACAATAACTAGGAAGTCAGGAGCATTACCTGCTGCAAATCCTTCAGCATATTGATCATGAACCCAAGTTTGAATTTCGCTTGTAGAACCACCAATTTCGTCGGTATAAGCTACAGTTAGCTCATAACCCATTTTTGTTTTCCACTCTAAGAATGGTTGTAGTGTTTCTGTGAACATAGGATCTGCAACAATTAACATATTTACAGGGAAAGTTAAAAGGTCAGGATGCTCATCATAAACATCATCTACATTTAAAAGTGATTTGTAAACCACATCAAAGAAAGGGGAATAGGTGTTTTTAAAAGTTTGCTGTGTTTTTGCAATGTCAGCACCTTCATAAGATAAGGTGATATCAATATCATTATAAACCTCTAATTGGTTTGTAGAAGGGTTGAATCGGATGGGTTCAACAGTTACTCTTGCCAATCTAACACCTCTCATTACTCCTAAAATTTCAACACTAGCAATCTCGCTTTGGTTGAAGCTTTTTGATGCATAGGCTTGTTCATTGTATTCAAAAGGAATATCATCTACATCCATGCTTTTAGGAATGTCATATTGTAATGGCATCAACGGATAATTAACTCCTTTTTCGTTCAAGTCAATAGTAGAAACGGTAAAGTTATTCACCTCTACTTTAATTTTAGCTCCAAAAGGAATAGCGATTAATTTTCTTTGTACTGGAAGTTTAGGTTCTCCAATTAAATTAGAAGAATAAGCCCCATCCATACGTAACTCAGTAAAAATTCCCTGTGAAGTTTTTACATCCATAGTTTGAATGTCCCCAAAATGGAATTTTAGATTCATAGCCTCAGAGTTGCTTTGTACAACTTTGCTGCTGGTTTTTTCTGTTGAGACAGAAATTGTTGAATTATAAGCCTGAGTTTGAATGCTGAAAAGCATCATAAGGGCTAATAATCCACTCCAAGTAAATTTTTTCATACAAAATGATATTTTAGATTAATTTAATGATTAGACAAATTTCAATTAAAAAAGTTGTTCATACTATTTCATTAATGCAAATAAAAGGAATAATGATCGTAATATCAACTTTTTTGGATAGAAATCATACTATTTGTATGTTGTAAATAGAGATGCTAAGCAATTAGATTTCAGTATTGTAATTAATATTATGTCTGAGTGTTTATAAAGATT
Source organism: Lentimicrobium sp. L6 (assembly GCF_013166655.1). Lineage (NCBI taxonomy): Bacteria > Pseudomonadati > Bacteroidota > Bacteroidia > Bacteroidales > Lentimicrobiaceae > Lentimicrobium > Lentimicrobium sp. L6. The sequence continues at coordinate 4,015 of NZ_JABKCA010000124.1, read as the reverse complement.
GAAGTTTAAATTATAAGTGGTGATGTGAATTGAAAGCAATTTCTTATCCTTATGCAGTTTATTAATATTCGAATAGGTATGAGATTTAATGTCTCAAGTTTCACTCTTGGAGTAAATCAATAGGGTTTGAACCTTTAGCGAATATTGAATTGTGATAACAAATGAAATCAGCAATGCCCTAAATTCAAATACTATAGATTTAAAGCAGTGATTCTTCGAATCTTTGAGTTTAGGTGTCTAACAACTCAAAACTAAATGAAGATGCAGAACTTTAGTTACTAAAAAAGAAAAACCTCCCGAAGGGCTCGGGAGGTTAACCAAAAAACCTAAATTCTATAACAAAAACCTAATTTATGAAGGTAGTAATAATGTGTTAAATAAATAACATTGTTTATTTAAAAACAGTGCAAATTTACATGCTTTTTTGAAAAGTCAATTGATTTTTGTAAAAAAAAAGACTGTTTTTATAAAACTCAGTATAATACCTATTGTCATTAAATTTATCTGTTATAAGACTAAATATGAATAATATTTATAGTGTTGAAAAACAATCTTGTACAAATTGTTTATTTAGGTATTCAAATGTCTAATTTAGTTTTGAAATATCAATCTTGCATTTAATGAATACTGTTATTATTAAGTAGTGAAGCTTGATTTCAAAATTTTCTGTTAATTTATTAACTATTCAAATGGATGGCTTGGCCTTTCGTTTTATTTGTGGATATTTGTTACTTAAATGGGGAATTAAAAAAAATTTATGAAAAAACTAATCAACTATGTTTTTAGCATGGAGATTGCCGGAGTATTAATGGTGGTATCTGCCTTTGCAATTGGTATAGCAACTTTTATTGAAAACGATTTTGGAACCATAGCTGCGAAAGCTTTGGTTTATAATTCAATTTGGTTTGAAGCTATTATTGGATTAATATTTATCAACTTGATTTTTAATTCAATCAAGATTAAACCTTGGCAAACAAAACAATGGAGTGTGTTCATTTTTCATATTTCATTTTTGTTAATTATTATTGGTGCGGGTTTAACTCGTTATGTTGGTTATGAGGGTACCATGAGTATTAGAGAAGGTAGTCAGTCTAATACTTTTTTATCTGAACATACTTATGTAATGGTTAAGAATGCTCAGGGAGAAGTCTTAGCAAAAAAGAAGGTTTTGTTTTCGTCAGTTAGTAAAGACGAAGTAAAGGTAGGTTTTGATCATAATGATAAAGAATATACTTTGCATACCTCCGACTTTGTGCCAAATGCTATGGAGTATATTGATAAATCAGAAGGGGGAAGTCCCATGGTTGAAATATCACTTCGAAAAAACGGCAAATTTCAGAATTATTCCGTATCAAAAGGTGAGGTCTTAGAATTAGGTAGAGAGTCCTTTGGTTTTTATAGTGAAGAATCGCAAGATATTAATATAGAGTTAAATGATGGTGAATTGCAATTTGTAGCCAATGATAGTGTTGTTTTCTTCGATATGTTATCCGGCCAAAAAGAATCTTTGCCTGCTGGTGCTCGTCATGCTATCGTGCTCGAAAAACTATATTCCTTAGGTGATTTTAGTTGGGTATTTAGTGAATATTATCCCCAAGCTCGATTGGGTGTAACCTCTTCTAATAATAAATCAAATTCTTTAAATGCGATTCATTTTTCTGTTTTTAGTGAGAATGATGAGGAATTGGTTTCTAGTTATGCATTAGGAATGGCAGGATATGCTGCTCCTAAAGATTTCAGAATAGATGGAGACGTTGTTACTATAAGTTATGGTTCTGAGTTAGTTGAGCTTCCCTTTAGTATTAAACTTATTGATTTTCATTTAGAAAGGTATCCTGCGTCGAACAGCCCAAGTAGTTATTCTAGTGATGTTGTTTTAATTGATCCTTCACAAAATATCGAAATGGATTATAAAATCTTTATGAACAATGTTTTAGACCATAGGGGATATCGTTTCTTTCAATCTTCCTATGATCAAGATGAAAGAGGAACAGTATTAAGCGTTAATCACGATTATGCTGGAATGATAGTAACCTATTTGGGCTATCTTTTAATGTCTCTGGGAATGTTCTTTGCTTTATTTGCAAAAAACAGTCGATTCAGATTAATGATGAAGAAGACTATGGCTACTTCATCTGTTTTATTACTCTTTGTAGTTATACCGAATTGGGCTAATGCGCAGAATAGTGAAAAATGTATTGTTAAGGATATTCCAACCGAACAAGTTGATGAACTATCTAAATTATTGGTACAGGGGCGGAGTGGTCGTTTCCAGCCTTTTAATTCTGTTAGTAGCCAGGTTGTAAGAAAATTTAGTAGAAAAGTAACATTTGATGGGCTAAATACAGACCAGATTCTGTTAGGGATGATGATAAACCCTGATTATTGGGCGAAACAAGAAATTATTAAGGTAAGTAATGACCAATTAAAAAAGATAATAGGGAATGATGCATCTAGAGCTAGGTTTGTTGATTTCTTTGATGCAAATAGTGGAGGATACAAGTTAGCGAAATATGTAGATGCAGCCTATCAGAAGAAGCCTGCCGAACGAGGGACTTTAGATAAAGATGTGATAAAAGTTGACGAGCGAGTGAATGTGTTTTACATGGCCATGAAGATGGATTTCTTAAAGATATTCCCGGTTCCTGGTCAGGCTAATACTACATGGACTTCACCTAATGGCCCTTTTAATCAATATCAAGCCCAAGATTCTAATTTTGTAGCCTCTGTTACTAACTTCTATTTCCAAAGCCTTAGAGCGGGTTTAGAATCAGGTAATTATGCCGATGCCAACCTAATGCTGCAAGGAATAAGACAGTTTCAAGAAAAGTATTCTCCTACACAGCTTGCTGATTTAGAGAAAATGAACCTTGAGATTAAGTATAATAAGATTAATATTTTCGATAGATTATTTGCCTCTTATGGTATTTTCGGTTTTATTATGCTTGTTCTTCTTTTTGTAAGGGTGTTGATGCCAAAATTCCAAATGAAATGGACGGTTCACGTATTAGCAATTCTAGTTTTGCTCTCTTTTGTGACTCACACTTTTGGATTAGGAATGAGGTGGTATATTGCTGGTCATGCTCCTTGGAGTAATGGTTATGAGTCAATGATTTTTATTGGTTGGGCTACTATCTTAGCTGGTTTGGTTTTCTATAAAAACAGTCCAATTGCCTTGGCTGCAACTTCTGTTTTAGCGGCATTAATTATGTATGTGGCTCATTTAAGTTGGATGAATCCAGAGATTACAAATTTGGTTCCTGTTTTGAAGTCCTATTGGTTGACAATTCATGTGGCTATTATTACTGCCAGTTATGGTTTCCTTGCAATGGGAATGTTTATGGGATTCTTAAACTTGGTTTTTCTTCTACTTATGAACAAGAGCAATAGACTTAGGATTCAAGATAAAATCAATGAAATAACTAAGATTAACGAAATGACTTTGATAGTTGGTATTTATCTATTGACTATTGGGACATTCTTAGGAGGTGTTTGGGCCAACGAAAGTTGGGGTCGATACTGGGGTTGGGATCCAAAAGAGACTTGGGCAATGGTTACGATTTTGGTTTATGCCTTTATTCTTCATATGCGATATGTTCCAGGTTTAAAAGGGGTTTATGCACTTAATTTGATGACTGTAATTGGGTACTTTAGTGTTTTGATGACTTATTTTGGAGTAAACTATTACCTATCAGGTTTGCATAGTTATGCTTCAGGTGATCCGATGCCAATTCCTAATTTTGTGTATTATGCTTTAGGGGTCATTTTCATAGTATCGGTAATGGCTTATTTTAAATACAAAAAAATGTGGAGCGAATAGTTCCATCATATTCTTAAATAATTAGAACAGAATCTTTTTTATGAGGTTCTGTTTTTTTTTTTTTTTGGAATAAAAAAAGCTTTGAAACTAGATGAACTTAGTTTCAAAGCTTTTTAATATTTGGTACTTCAAGAGGCTAATAACCTGAGTTCGATTATAAAAACAGAGCTAATTGATCGTCTTTCTCCAAATCAT
>NZ_JABKCA010000123.1 GCF_013166655.1 Lentimicrobium sp. L6 | reverse complement strand
CTCCGATATAAATTGTAACAAAGTGCCTCCATTAGATTTTGAGTGTGCATTTTTTTCATTCCTCTGTATTTAGCAGCACCTCCTAAAAACCAAATTTTTATTCCTCCGAAAGGGCGTTCAACTTTAAACCTTGTTTTACTGTTCTGTCGCATTAATCCAACCATAGTTTTAAAAATCAAATATAATTAAATATTATACAGCTAAAGAATAAAATGTTTTGAAAGCAGTGGCCTTGGAGTTTTCTATCTGATTCTTTTTAATGATACATACGGTTTCTATTCCTGCTAGAGTTCTTTGAGCGGATTCAAATTCTTTAAATCCAGTACTAATGGCTATTCTTCTCTTGATATTCCGATGGTCTTGCTCCACAATATTATTTAAATACTTGCATTGTCGCCATCTAATTTCCTTAAAATTCCTTCTATTGATTGTCCTTATCCCTTCTTTATTTGCTCCGCTTTTATCAATATTAATAACCCTTGGAATATCATTATTACCAATGGCTTTTTTCAATAATTTCTGTGCTGAACCCTTCATTCTTCTCTTGGTTAACAGGAAATCAATGGTATCTCCATATTTATCTACAGCCTATATAAATAGTGGTCCTTGCCTCCTACCTTGATATAAGTTTCATCCATCCTCCAGCTATTATTGACCTTCCGTTTCCTTCGATGCATATTTGCTTCAATCAAAGGACTAAACTTAAAAACCCACCTTTGAATAGTGGAGTGGTCAACCTTTACTCCTCCTATTGAAAGCAATTCCTCAACATCCCTATAGCTTAAGGAGAACCTTAATTTGAAATAAACTGCTTGAAGGATGATAATACTGAGATATCGGTGGTGCTTGAACATCAATTATGGTTTTGTTGGTGGTAAAAGTAGAAATTCTTTTACCTTTGACTAATTAATGCGACAGAACCACGCTAAGTACTCAAGGCACTTGGAATACTCAAAAACAATTAATCCGCCATTACTTTCACAAAGCTACAGGCCAATATAAATATTCCCTAAATTCGCAGCATGAAGAAAATATGTGTTTTTTGTGGTTCCAGCATGGGAACCGATCCTATATATCGTCAGAAAGCGGAGGAATTAGCCGATTATTTAATCCAACATGATATGACCTTAGTTTATGGTGGTGCCAATGTGGGTTTAATGAAAATATTGGCTGACAAAATGTTGGCTGCTGGTAAAGAGGTGATAGGCATAATGCCTCATCATCTCATCGAAAAAGAAGTGGCCCATACTGAGCTTACTGAAATGATAGCCGTGGATTCAATGGCCGAAAGAAAAGACATTATGATTGAAATGTCAGATGCTTTTATTGCCCTTCCGGGTGGTTTTGGTACTTTAGATGAAGTAGCCGAGGTTTTGGTTTTAGACCAATTGCATATTATTGAAAAGCCCATGGGATTATTAGATGTGAAAGATTATTTCTCACATTTGGTGAAGTTTTTTGAGCTTGGTGTGGGCGAAGGATTTATCAGACAAGAGCACTTGGACAACCTATTGGTAGATAGCGATACGGAAATGCTCATGAATAAACTATCAGATTATAAACCCATCACCATGACCAAATGGCTAAAAGACATTAAAAAAGAAAGTAAATGATCATTATAGGAATTACAGGAACTTTAGGAGCTGGAAAAGGAAGCATTGTAAAATACCTAACCAAAGAAAAAGGCTTTACGCATTTTTCAGTACGTGGATATTTGCAAAAGGAAATGGAAAAAAGAAGAATGCCCAATAATCGCGATAGCATGACTTCTTTGGCCAATGAACTCAGAGCCCAAAATTCGCCTTCTTATGTTACCGACCAATTATATTTTGAAGCTTTAGAGAGCGGTAAAAACTGTATTATTGAAAGCATCAGAACTCCTGGGGAAATCACTTCTTTAAGAGAAAAAGGGAGTTTTTATCTTTTTGCTGTTGATGCTGATGCTGCCGTCCGTTACGAGAGAATTAAATTAAGAGCATCCGCGACTGATCATATCAGCTACGAAACATTTCTAGCCAATGAAGCTAGGGAAATGAACAGCACCGATCCCAACAAACAAAATCTAAAGAAATGTATTGAGATGGCCGATTTTTCTATTGACAATAATGGAGACAGAAATCAGTTAATCATTCAAACAGAAAAAATCATCGAAAAACTATAATATGTCTGAAAAACATAAAACTGAAGTTCACATTCGCCCATCGTGGGATGAATATTTCATTCAGCTTGCCGATACTGTAGCCCAAAGAGCCACTTGCGATAGAGGAAGGAGCGGTTGCGTGATTACTAAAGACAAGCAAATTTTGGTGACGGGTTATGTGGGTTCTCCAAGAGGATTGGCCCATTGTGATGATGTTGGACATTTATTTAAAAAAGTCATTCATGAGGATGGCCATGTTACACAACATTGTGTAAGAACAGTACATGCAGAGCAAAACGCCATCACCCAAGCAGCAGGAAGAGGAATTGCCCTAGAAGGCGGAACGCTTTATTGCAGAATGACTCCTTGCAGAACTTGTGCCATGCTCATTATCAATTGCGGAATAAAAAGAGTGGTTTGCGAAAGGAAATATCATGCTGGAGACGAATCAGAGGAGATGTTCAAAGAAGTGGGTATCGAGTTGACTTATATGCATGATGAAATACAACAATATAGTGGTCAGAAGATAGATAACACCGATATGTTCAGAAAAGAATAGGCCATTAAAGAGCCCCTTTTCCTCTGAATCTTATATTATTAACATTATTTAGCACCTATTCCTTAAAATCATGAACAAGGGTTCGGATGATTATTTTGTATATTTGCCCCAATATTTGAAATAATAAAACCTTAGGACATCATTATTTATAAATGATTCCGAAAATAAATTGTAATTAGTATTTGAAATCTAAGCTGGCTTTAATGAATGTTGTTAGAGTTTAGCAAAGAAAAAATATCAAAATAAACTTATGAAAAAAGCAGTCATATTTTCACTTTTAGCCATTATTGGTTTTGGAGCATTTGCACAACCAGTTGCTGAAACTACTATGAAAAAAATATCTGTTGGTTACGACTTGTATACCAGCATCTGGATGGACATGCCTACAGGTATTAAAACCAGAACCATCAATCAAGGTGCCAATGTATTCTTGATGTACAATCATTTGATGGGTGATAATGGATTTAGTTTTGCAGGTGGATTGGGAATTTCTTCAGAGAACCTTTATCTTAAAAACGCTTATGTTCCTAATGTAAAAAGTGATTCTATTGCTTTTACTCCTGTTCCTTCTGGGGTTAAATTAAAAAGATCGAAAGTAAACGTTACCTATATTGATATTCCTGTTGAAATGCGTTATGTCACTAAAAACAAAATGCGTTTTACCTTAGGTATGAAGTTTGGATTCTTAATAGATTCTAAAACCAAAATCAAAGGAGATGCTTTTGATGAGGATGGTACCTTAGGTTATGGAAGCACTGAGAAGCAAAAAGACATGAATCAGCTAGAGTCAACTCGTTTTGGTGTTCAAGCACGTGTGGGTTATAAATGGGTTCACGCCTATGCTTACTATAGTTTGAATAAATTATTTGTAGCCAACAAAGGACCTGAAACCTATCCTATTTCTGTTGGTATTACTTTTATGCCATTCTAAGTAGTGGCTGCAAGAAAACTCCGATAAATCGTTATAGCCTTTCTGAAAACAGTCATCCTGATGATTAATATCGGGACTCCTTGATTTTCAGAAAGACTAAGCCTCGTTCTCGAAGCTTTCTTATCAACCACTGAGAAAAAAGGTAGTCTTCTTGCTGAGACTAAGTAAAAAAAAACAAAAAGTATAGGCTGCTGAATTTCAATAATTCAGCAGCTTTTTTTATGCCTTTTTTCTTTATATTTGTTGAAGGAGGAAAGACCATGATCAACACTCAAATCAGATTGGCCATTTTAGGATATGGCAAGGAATGCTCTAAAAAGAATGCCAAAACAGCAAGCCTAGTAGGAAGAACAGCTGCAAAGCAAGGAATATCATTAATCGCAGGGAATGTAACAGGAACATTTGCTCATGCATTTGAAGTTGTGAGAGATTTCCCCATCACCACTATTTGTGTCATAGAAAAACACAAAAAGCCAAGTGATAAAAAAATAGTGTCGGAGCTTTACCTCACCAAAGACAGCTATGCCAAACATAGCCAAATAAGTCAAATGGCCGATGCTGGAATATTAATTGGCGGTGGAGCTGGCTCACAACAACTGCTGAATCATTTTATAAAAAACAACAAAACGGTGATTGCCATTGAGGGAAGCGGAGGCATTACCAATCATGACCTTCCCCCTCAAGTATTAAAAGCAAAAAACACCACGGAAGCTTTTAGGATACTAAAAAGCATCAAAAACGAATCCTTTTTAAAAACCGAATTGGGCATCTTGAAGCTTAGCTTTAATCATTTTGCATTATCCAGATTAAGCTTTTCTGAGGAGGCCTTTGATAAAAAATCAAACTCAAATAATGAATTTTCTGAACAACTAAAAGCATACTTTTCTGGTACTAAAGTTGAGTTTACGGGTAAGCTATACCTTGAAGGTAGTGACTTCCAAAAGAAGGTTTGGAGGATCTTATTAGATATCCCCTACGGAAACACCCAAGAATATGGCGAGTTAGCAAAACAAATAAGCAACAAGAAAACTAGTGGTGCCATTGCCTATGCTGCCCAACAAAACCCAATAGAAATCATTATCCCTTGCCACCGATTATTAACAAAAAGAGGACAGTTGAGTAGCTATTCTGGTAGCTTAGTAACCAAAAGTCGTTTGCTCGACCTCGAAAAACACCAAACTGAGCTTCGGGTATTTTAAACCTGATTTCGATTATTAATTAGTATCAGGGCAAACTCATACTTAATAATAAAGCTACAGATACAAGAAAACAGAGCGATCTAAGATAAAAGGCTAGCGCGAAAAGTTCTACTGATTGTAACATCAGTATGTTTTCCGTGCGAAAAAATTAGCATCATAGAGTGTGTTTTAAACGCACGAAGCTAGCTTCAGTAAAAAAATAAGAAAAATAAAAGTACGAGTTTGCCCTGTCGCTCCAATTTTTTACTACTCATATCGTTAGGTTTGCTTATTTTTGCATTCATACTAATTATCCATTGCATCATCATTAGCACAAATTCTATTTATATGCTAAAATCTAAGTTATTATTATCTATCATTAGCGGAGTATTATTAAGCTTGGCTTGGCCTGCTCATGGCTTCCCTTTTCTTATTTTCATTGCTTTTATTCCTTTGTTTTTTATCGAAGATCAACTAAGCAAAGAATCTAAAAAGCCATTGCGAAATATTTTTCTGTATACCTATATTGCTCTATTTACTTGGAATGCACTAAGTACTTGGTGGATATGGAACTCCTCCATATTTGGAGCCATAATGGCCATTGTTTTAAATAGTCTATTTATGAGTTTGGTGTGGGTGGTATTTAGCTTTTCGAAAAAGTATTTTCATCATAATAGAAATGCCATTTTCTTGCTTCCGATTTTTTGGGTGGCTTTTGAATACCTACATCTGGATTGGGATTTAAGCTGGTCATGGTTGAATTTAGGTAATGTTTTTGCCAATCATTCATATGCTATACAATGGTATGAGTATACTGGTGTATTTGGTGGTACTTGGTGGATACTTATCATAAACATCCTAATTTACAAATTATTAAAAAAATTATTGGAGGATAAACCAAGAGCCAGTCAACTCGTTTTCTCTTCCTTCCCTATTTTCCTGCTCATTCTGACTCCTTTACTTTTCTCCATTTACCAATATCAAACTTATACTGAAAAAGGAACAGACACCGAAGTTGTAGTGGTACAGCCCAATATGGATCCATGGAGTGAGCAGTTTCTAAGCCCTCCTCAGGAAGTTATCGATAGAATGATTCAACTATCTATTCCTTTAATCTCTCAGGAAACTCAGTTTTGGGTAGCTCCAGAATCTGCCATTCAAGAAGGAATTCAAGAACCTTCCATGACAGTAGGTGCCAGAATGCAGAAAGGAATATCCATTCCTCGACTACAAAATTTCATGACTGAATTTCCAAATTTAAAAATGGTGATAGGTGGCAGTACTTATCGTTTTCTAGATGAAGCTACCAGTACTTCTCGCGAAACAGAGAATGGAGGAATCTATGATGAATACAATACAGCCATTATAATGAATCATCAAAAAGTGGAAGACACCTATCACAAAAGCAAACTGGTTCCCGGTCCCGAGAAAATGCCTTTTAAAAGCTTACTAAAACCACTGCAATTTATGGCTTTTAATTTGGGAGGTACTGCGGGAAGTTTAGGCTATGATACCGAAAGAAAAGTATTCTATTCTTCCCAAGGAATAGGCGCCGCTCCATTGATTTGTTACGAGAGTATTTATGGCGAATTTGTGACCGAGTTTGTTAAGAATGGTGCACAAATCCTGATGGTTATTACTAATGATGGATGGTGGGGAAACACTCCAGGACATCAACAACATTTGGCATTTTCAAGGCTCAGAGCCATAGAGACCAGAAGAAGTGTGGCTCGCTCTGCCAATACTGGAATCTCTTGTTTTATCAACCAAAGAGGCGATGTGACGGAAGCTACCGCTTATTGGGTTCAAGATGCTCGAAAACACACAATGAAAGCCAATTCAGAACTTACTTTTTATGTGAAGTATGGTGATTATCTAGGTCGTTCTTCTGTCTTCTTAGCCATCCTTTTATTACTCATTAATGTGACTGTTTATTTTAAAAAAGAAAAGCCAAATGAAGTCGATTAACTCTTTTATCCTTGGATTTTTTATAATTGCATTATCCTTTTCCAATTTTGCTCAAGCACAACAAAATAGAGATTCTATCCTAATTATACATGACTCTATCTTTATGTCACAACGACTATATGAAGATAGTGTGAGAGCAGTTGAAATTCAGGAAAAATTGAAGGAGTTTTTTAAATTAAAGCCAGACACTGTTAAACAAGTTCATCTTTCCAAATTAGAATTAAAAAAAGCTCCTGAGTTGACGAGTTTCCATAATACCAAAATCATCTATTTACATGGAAATCAAATTGAGAAGATCAAAAAGAAAACATGGCCAGAATCTGACAGCCTAGAAACCATTATTCTAAGTTCAAACCATCTGAAACGCATTAGTTTTAAAAAGAACCACAGCATCACCAATCTCGATTTATCAGAGAATAAATTAAAAAGAATTCCTAGATCCATCAGGAAATTAAAGCAACTAAAGCACCTTGATCTCAGTAAAAATGAAATCAAAAGAATCCCCTGTTTTATTAAAAAAATGGACAGTCTAAAAGAGATTAAGCTCAATTATAATCAAATTCAAACTTTGAGCAAAAGAGACATCCGAAAGCTTAAAAACTTGGAGAGTATTCATATTGGTGCCAACGGCATTACTGAGCTACCCGATAACCTTGAATTACTCACAAAGCTAGTAAGTCTAAATCTAGGCATCAACCAAATTAGCGATATTCCTCCCTCTTTTTCTGAGCTCAAAGAATTGGAGCATCTAATTTTTTATAGAAATGAATTCACCTTTATTCCTGAGAAGATTTGGGAATTGAAGAAACTTAAAGAGATAGATTTCTATCACAATAAACTCACCAAAATTCCAGCACAAATTGGAAATGCTAAAAAACTGGAACAAATATATTTGGCCTATAATCAGATTTCCCAAATTCCTGATACATTATTCACACTACCAAATCTCATCGCACTATATCTCCATCATAACGAAATCATCATGGTGCCCATAGGCTTAACCCATTTGAAACAATTACTCTATTTAGACTTGGGTTATAATCGTATTTTTGAGATTCCAGATTTAAGTGAAATGACCAAGCTTATCGAAATCGATCTTCAAGAGAACAGTCTATCCGAATTCCCCTATGAACTCACCGAAATCAAAAGCCTTAGAAAAATCTATCTGATGGGAAACTCCTTTGTAATGACTGATAAAGAAAGAGCCGAAATGGAGAAGTTGAGAACCGAATTGCTGGAATTGGATATTCGCTTGTTTTTTTAATCTCCAGCTATAAAGTCAACTTACAATAACTCACTATATCCATATTTTCACCAATCCCGAAGCAGGAACATCAATAGCAATAGCCCCTTTATTCAACGTATTCTATTCTCCGAAGTATAGTCACTAATAACCTGAGTTCGGTTTTTAACTATCTGAAATTCAGTTGTTAATGGTGATA
>NZ_JABKCA010000122.1 GCF_013166655.1 Lentimicrobium sp. L6 | reverse complement strand
TTTCAAAAGTATAACATTTTAGCTCATCCCCCCAGGTTTTGTTCTTGACCCATAATATCAGGTATTTGAGGATATGTTTTGCGCTTTATGATAATCGCTTGCTATTGATTAGCAAAATGTATTGCCTACCTTAAGCAGATAATAGTTAAGTCTTGTAAACTGAAAATAGATTTCTATTTAATGAACCTCTGAATGAGCATAGCATCCAGATTAAGGTAACTTTTAAGCTGCTCTTGATTAGCCATTTCAAAGTCTTGAAAGTCAAACCCAGGTGCTACAGTGCATCCTGCAAGGGCGTATTCTGTTTCTGGGGAGGGTTCAGCTGCAAACCAAGTGTTCTTAGGTACTACACAAACGGGTTGTTCTCCGCCTTCTATATCCATACCTAATTTGAGGAGCTTTATTGTATGATCCTCTAGAATATAAATATGAATGACTCCTCCGGCATAATGATGCCAAATCTCGTCTGACTTGATTCTATGAAAGCAAGAGTAATCGCCTTCTTCTAAAAGGTAATAAATAGCAGTGGAATGATTCCGATCTCCTGTGAATCTCTCAGGTAAGGAATCGGCTTTAATAAATTCTTCTGCTCGATATATTTCTTTATAATATCCGCCTTCTGGATGAGGGGCAAGGTCTAGTTGTTTAACCCAATAGGAGGCTATTTTTTTCATTATTCAATGCCTTTTCTTAAGTTCTTCGATTGTGTGGCACCAAGAGTCCAGGTGAGTCTTATAGATAGTACTGAATGTCTCTGGTCAGAACTCTGTTTTTGATCATTTTGATTAATTAATAAATCCTCATCATCACCAGACCATAAGGAGGTAAGGCCATATTGGTATCTCACATTAATGGAAGCGCTTTTCCATATCCTGTATTTAAAATCAGCTATCCAATCTACATTGTCTTGTGCAAAATATCCATCACTCAGTGTATTAGATACTTCTTGTCCATTAACAATCCATTGAACTCTAACTAGCCTTGAATAAGAAAATCCAGTACCAATGGTCAGTCCGTTTTTGTCATTATATTGAAAGATTAAAGGGACTTCGGCATAATCTAATCTGGCTTTATAATATGGGACACTATCCTCGTATATGCCATTTCTTTTATATGCCCCTTTTTGGTTGAATAAGGCCTGAATATTTACAGAAAATAAATCATTAATAGGAACGATAGCACCTGCGCCAACTACCAAGCCTGGTTTCTGAAATTTTAAGCTACCATTGTTTACTAAATCTCCTTCTATTTTCGACATGTTTAATCCGATGATGGCTTCTCCCATAATTCTTTGAGAATAGGCGTTTTGTGTCAAAAATAATCCGCCAATAATGACGATATAAAGTATCTTTTTAATCATATCTATTTTTTATAAGATCAGGAACGCAAAAGTATCAACATATATTATAAAGTCTAATGAATTTAACTTTTTCTAATGTAATTATGTCGTTCTTATATTCCAGTTTCCTAATCTCTCAAACTTTGAACTTTTTCTATTTCATAGAAAGCTGAATCCTCTTTCTTAACAAATCTACTTCAATAACCGTAACCATCAGTTTTTGACCAATATGAACAAATTGATTGGGGTCTTTCACAAACTCGTTGGCCATATTACTCTTGTGAACCAATCCATCCTGATGAACACCTATATCAACAAAGGCACCAAAGGCGGTAATATTAGTTACAATTCCCCTTAATTTCATTCCTCCATGTAAGTCTGATGGTCGATTTATGTTGGGATCAAATTCCCAGGCATCGTATTCTTTTCTTGGATCTAAACCAGGTTTTAATAATTCTTTCTTGATGTCTTTTAAAGTAGGTAATCCTATGGTATTGCTAATGTATTTCTCTAAATCTAATTCTTCTAGAACTTTTTCACTACCCATTAAGTCCTCGAGTTTAAGGTTTAAATCTTTAGCTATTTTGTGAACAATGGCATAGCTTTCCGGATGGACAGAGGAGGTATCTAAAGGATTATCTCCATCGTTAATTTTTAAGAACCCAGCTGATTGCTCAAAAGCTTTTTGTCCGAGGCGAGCTACTTCGAGTATTTGTTTTCTGTTGGTGAAATTGCCATTTTCTTTTCTGTATTTCACAATGTTTTCGGCTAAAGATGGTCCAATACCTGAAACATAAGCCAATAGTTGCTTTGAGGCAGTATTTAAATCAACCCCTACCGCATTAACGCAACTCATTACCACTTCATCTAAGGATTGGGTGAGTTTATTTTGATCTACATCGTGTTGGTATTGTCCCACTCCAATGGATTTTGGGTCAATCTTTACCAATTCTGATAATGGATCTATAAGCCTTCTTCCTATGGAAACAGCTCCTCTTACTGTGACGTCATATTCTGGAAATTCTTCTCTAGCTACCTTGGAAGCCGAATAGACTGAGGCTCCACTCTCGTTTACCATAATGGCTTTAATCTCCTTATTGAAATGTAATCTTCTAACAAAAGAATCGGTTTCCTTTCCAGCAGTTCCATTACCAATGGCTATCACATCAATTTTATAGGCATCGGTAAGAGAAGTAATTTTGTGGGCTGCTAATTTGCTGTCTTTTTGAGGAGGGTGCGGAAAGATAGTCTCGTTGTGCAGTAAGTCACCGTTCTCATTTAAACAAACCACTTTGCAGCCCGATCTAAAACCAGGATCTATTGACAAAACCCTCTTGTTTTTTAGGGGAGGAGCCAAGAGGAGTTCTTTGAGATTCTTCGCAAAGATAGCTATGGAATCTAGATCTGCCTTTTCCTTTAACTCATTTTTAAACTCAGTTTGTAAGCTGGGTTGTAGTAATCTTTTATAGGCATCTTTAATACAAAGTAGAAGATGATTTCGAGTGGTAGAGCTCCTTCTGATATATTGTGATTCTATTAATTCGATTGCATTTTCAATAGGGGGCTCAATTTTGAACTTGATGAATCCCTCGTTTTCTCCACGATAAATTGCTAGTATCCTATGAGAGGCAGCTTGTTTCACTCTTTCTCTATAATCAAAATACATGGAGAACCGATCGCCTTCTTCTTCTTTTCCTTTCACTAATTTGGAGATGATTTCGCCTTCCCTTTGAAATAGATATCTTAATCTTCTTCTGATAAGAGGATCCTCACTAATCCATTCAGCAATAATGTCTCTTGCGCCTTGTAAGGCCTCCTCAGTGTCTTTTACATTGCTATTGATAAATCTTTTGGCTGAGTATTCAATGTCGTCATTACTTTGCGACATCATCATTTTTGCTAAACCTTCCAGTCCTCTTTCTTTTGCAACAGATGCTTTGGTTTTTCTTTTGGGTTTATAGGGTAAATAAAAATCCTCTAATTCCGATTTATCTGTAATAGAATCTAATTTCTTCTTGAGTTCCTCAGTTAGAATTCCCTGCTCATCTAATGATTTGTATATGCTGTCTTTTCTTTGATTGAAAGATGTTATTTGCTCAGCAATATCTCTAATACTTGCAATTTGTACTTCATCTAACCCGCCTGTTTTTTCCTTTCTATAACGGGCAATAAATGGGAGAGTAGCATCGGCTTTCAGTAATTCTAAAACCGCTTCTACTTGTTCGGTTTTGATGTTGATTTGTTGAGCAATCTTTATAATCATAAAACTATTTATTGAGGAATTGGTGAATTTTTAAAACTTGAGGAACTAGCATCTGGCTTCCGTCATTGTATATGATGTAATCAGCAGCATTTTCTTTTCTTTCGTCCGACCATTGGTTGTTCATCCTAGCTAAAACGTCCTCTTCATTGGCATCATCTCTTTGCATCACTCTTTTTAATCGGATATCCTTAGGGGAGGCTATAGTGATGGTTTTGTCCATCAGATGATCGAATCCGTTTTCAAATAAAATAGCAGCTTCTTGTATTACATATTTACTTTTTTGCTGCTGAGCCCAAAGCTGAAAATGGTCTCTAAGTTGAGGGTGGATGAGGTGATTGAGTTTTTCAAGTTCTTTGGCATTGTTAAATACTATGGATGCTAATTTCTTTCGATCTATTTGCTTGGTACTCGATAATACAATGGAACCAAAAATTTCAGCTATTTTTTCAATGGTTTCAGAAGAATTTAATATGTTCCTGGCTTCTAAATCAGCATAATAGATAGGCACGTTTAGAGCTGAAAAAATTTGACAAACCCATGTTTTTCCACTGCCTATATTTCCAGTAAGTCCTACTTTTATCATCTATTTGATTATTATAAATTCAGCCACTTTGGGGGAGAAATCAATCACACGAATATCATCAGGAAATGATTCTAGACTGATATTTAACTTGCCAATATTTAGAGGATCTATTGCAGCAATTACTTTAAAACCTTCAGGCTTTATTTCATTAAATTTCTCAAAAGAGACAGCATATTTTATTTCTATGTGCTTGGGAAATAGTCTGATGTTTTTGTTATCAATGAAATCTTGGGGAATAGGTATCGTTATTTTAGCTTCGGTGAATTTTTCAACCTCAACTATCAGCTCCGAAGTTCTTACTTTGGTGTTTACATTTGAGGGGATTAGGAGTTTTATTTGATCTTTAAAAGATAAATCCAATTCTGTATAGGTTTTGGATTCAGTGTAAACCGTATCGATGAGGTCTAACTTATTTTGACTACCATATAATGTGATGATCTGTGGCTGTAATCTGGCGGCTCCTTTAAGCTGAAACTGTGGGAGTAATAGGTATTTAATATTTGGAAAGATGGTTACTTCTTTTGTAGCCAGTTTTTCAAATTTTAATACCAAGCTATCTGGTCCCAATAATCTGAGATTTTTCGCTGAGCTAAATATTTTGTTGAGCTCCTCAATCTTTGTTCTTACCAAAGAATAAGATTGCTTGATTTGAGCATTGATTTGTGAAGTTGTCATTTCAGGGATATTCAATTCCAATGAGCTAGGAGAACCGAATAGGCTGGTTCCTATCAAATCGAATCCATTATCGGTAATTCTGATTTGGATAACAGAATCGGGTTTGTTGATGAGTATTTGATCTTCAGGATAATTGTGGTACTTCACCGGAATATTTACATTGATTTCGTATTCTTGAGAGAGTTTGATGAGCAGCCATAGAAATGCAGAGATGCCTAGACAAATTAAAAAAACGATTGTGTTTTTATTTTTTATTTTTAAAAATGAATAATCCATAAGGAAAGGTAAAATTATGAAAAAAGCTCTTTGATGCACAAATTAAGTACAGCAAAGAGCTTTTTTTGATGCATCAAACTTGATTAGAGTCTTTTTGCAATTTGAGAACTTGAACTAAAAAGCATGAATTCGAGTCTTGTGTGGTGCTCCAAATGTGAGTTTACATCAGTAAATGACTATTTGGAGCGCAAGTCTGCCTGACGATAAGGTAGGCATAACGAAGAAGTCGAGCTTTATAGACGAACACTATTTAGTTTGTCCAATAGGAGTATCCTGCGGAACAATACCAGATTTTACTACTTTTATTTTTGTTTGACCTTCTGTTTCAATAATCACAGAAGTCTCATCAATTTTAATAACTTTTCCTAAGATCCCACCTAGTGTAACTACTTCGTCGCCTTTTTTCAATTCTTCACGAAATTTTCTTTGTTCTTTACTCTTTTTCATCTGAGGACGAATAAAGAAGAAATAGAATACTACGATGACAAGAATAAGAGGTAAAAAAGACATGATCCCACCTGATTCAGCGCCATCCGCTGGAGGTGTCATTAATAAGATTGAAAGTAAATTCATTGTTTTGATTTTATATTATTGTTTATTTTTCTATTTATTGACCAGGTTTAATCACGTCTGCTTTAATATACAAGTTTTGTTTAGCAGGTGTGGAATTGGTCAAGACGGTAATTCTTTTGTTTTGAAAACCCATTCTATTTTGACTATCGAATTTTGCTTCAATAGCTTTCGTTTCTCCTGGCTTGATAGGGTCTACCGGGTAGTTAGATGCAGTACACCCACAAGAGGTACTCACTTTTGCAATAAGTAAATCGGTATTCCCAGTATTAGTAAATTTGAAACTATAAGAAACTACTTCGCCTTGTATCACCTTACCAAAGTCATGCTCTGTTTTCTTAAAACTGATGAGGGGCATCTTCATGTCCTCGTCAAGCCCAGCAGCAGAATTAGGATTGCTAATTATATCAGCAGGTAATTTATCAGGATTGTTTTTACAAGAGACAAAAGCCAATGCTAAAACAAATAAAATGATATATCTATTCATCTGTTAATGTCTTATTTAATTTGTCAGATGGAACCACATAAAATAAAATAATCATTTGGTCGTAAAGAATTATAATTATTTTAATTACGCTTGTTTCATATTCAATAATTTCAATTGAGCGCAAAAGTAATAAATATTAGATGATGAGAAAATGTTTTTTGATTTTGGCTTGGTTAAAGATGTTTAAAATATTCATGACTTACCATTAGTAATGAGAAGAAGTTTCAAATTAAATAAGTCTAGGAGGAGAATTGCTGTTTTTAAAATAAAAAAAGCATTGAAAATCATATAGATTATCAATACTTTATAAATTAGTCCGTGACCCCAGGAGGGCTCGAACCCCCAACCCTCAGAGCCGAAATCTGATATTCTATCCAATTGAACTATGGGGCCTTCTAAATTTTAATGTTTAAAGATCAGAGTTCTAAATACTTATTAAAACACGAGTTTCAAAACTTTTAACATTAATCATTTTTACTTTGAACTTTTTTTTTGGTGGAGCTGGAGGGATTCGAACCCTCGTCCAAACTTATAGCCCAATGGCTTTCTACATGTGTAGTCTCTTATTAATTTTCGAGATAAGAACCGGGAAAAGACACCCAATTCTTAACCTTATCCTCTTAATTTCACTTCTTGGTCGAGGTTCCTAAAAAGCTATCTCCGAATTTTCGACTCCCTAAATACAGCTTGGAACAGAGCAGGTCCGTCTGCAGGAAGGCATAGTCCCGAAATCTAGTTTCGTGGATTAAGGTAGTCTAGCTGAGCTATGACTACGCAGCTAATGCGTAATTATTGTTATCGCCATTTACATAGCTGTGAGAATTAGGATTAACGAGCCATATTCACAACACTCGACATGCTTACCATCACACTTATACGCTGTCTAATCCAGTCAACCCCATGTGATATCCCATTTAAGGGCTGCAAAGATAGTAAATAGGAATGAATAAAAGAACTATTTATCCTTATTAATGGAATGGTATACTTCGTCTAGTTGTTTGCCAACTGCGTCAAAAGAAAAATGTTCCTTAGCATATTGACGAATGGAGGAGGGCTCAAAAGAATCTAAATGGTCTAGCATCCATTGGAATTGTTCCAAGAGTTGTTCAGGTTGTTTCGGTTCTATGAGTATTCCTTTTGTGGAGTCAAGGTGTTCGCTGATGCCACCAACGTTTGTGGAGAGTACTGGGAGTCCGCATGCCATGGCTTCGTTGATAACCACTGGCATGTTTTCGTAATTACTATTGACAAGCATGAAACTTGCTTTCATATACTCGTCAACTAACTCTTGCTTTTCTAACAAGCCTCTAAACTCAATGAATGATTCCAATTTATATTCTTTGCTTAATTCTTTTAGCATAAAATAGTCTATGCCATCCCCGATTAATATCATCTTAAAATCATCTCTTTTTTGAGCTAGTGCCTTAACCATTTTGATGATACCCGTTATGTTTTTGCTTTTGTTTTCAAAAGTGCTCACATGAATGACGCTTTTGGTCTTTTCTTTTTGAAGTATAAAATCATATTGAAAGAATATGTCATCTACTACATTTGGAATAATTCTGTAATGGTTGTTATTTAGTCCATGAGAGAGAAGAGCTTCTTGTAAGTTTTGAGTAACAGGAAGAACTGCACTTGCATTTTTAACAACATATTTTGTAAGCATCTTTCGTAAAGCTCCTTTATAAGTATTTACAGTTGTAAGGTATCTCGACCAATGTTCGGTAATGACAAATGGAATGTTTTGTGTTTTGTGGCTATATAAAGCTAACAGCCCAGCTCTAGTTAAAATGTGAACATGAATTAAGTCTATTGGTTTTCTTTTTTGTATTAATGATAAGCCCTTTTTGTATTCTATGAGGAATCTAAAGAGGTAACTAATCTTATTCTTTGGTTTGGGATAGTAGATATATAAGCTATGAATTCCATCATCTAAATACTCCTCGATTTCAGTTTTAGTAAGAATATTATCAATAGCTTTTAAATAGAGTACACTGATCGTGTTTTTTCTATTGGCTGCCTGCGCATGTTTTTTTACAAATAGGCCCCACATTTTGTCATACCTATTGGGGTACCATTGGGGTAAAAATAGGATATGTTTAGCTTCGTTTTTCATTCAGGTGCAAACCTATTTACAATATTTTAATTATCAAATTTCTATTTTACTTTTTAATTAACGTCACTTATTAATATTTATAGGGTTACCCATTTAGTTCACAAATAGTTGTATATGAGTATATTATTTTG
>NZ_JABKCA010000121.1 GCF_013166655.1 Lentimicrobium sp. L6 | reverse complement strand
TTATATGGCTCCTAGGATCGTCTATAGTACCAAAAATACTTATTAGATTGTTTGTCGTTTTCATTCTTTATATCGTATTGATTATCAATACAATATAGTGATTTATTCTTTAGTATATACGTATATAGTATTTTTATATATTATTTTATTTGTTAAAAAAGGGTGCGTCCGCCCTGGCTACTGAATGGCCTTACGAGCCTTTAAAATATACTTAGATCTATCTAAAGGATTAATGCCTTTGAATTCTCTAATCACTCCTAAGTCATCCTCCACTTTTTCATAATGATCAAAAACCATGGACAAGCTTCCACGTCCACCTGTTTTGGCAGCTAATTTAATTGGATAATCCATTGATGTTGCTGCTGGAAAAATCCCTTCTAATTTCATTTGATTATTTTCGATCCTGGGCTGCTCAAAACTACCTCTCATCAACATAATATCGGAGGTAATACCACCCAAACTTTCCTCTGGAGCCTCTATACTAAACTTCATCATAGGTTCTAATAATACCGAGCCTGCATTTTTCAAGCCATCCATTATAGCCATGGGAGTAACAATCACAAAATCACCTGCTTTACTATGAATATTATGATGTGCTCCTTCTTCCAGCGTGATTTTTAAGTCAGTAACTTCCCAGCCTTTCATTCCCTGTTCAAGAGATCTAGTTATGGTTCGCTCTACTTCTTTTTGATATTTCAATAAAACATCATTCACACCAACTATGGATTTATATTGAACTCCACTTCCTAGCTCCCCTGGTACTAATTGAAATTTCACCACTGCCCAACAGGGTTTTGGCATGGTATAAGCATCATAACCATAAGCTTCTGACGCAATCGTTTCTTTATAAATAACAGATGGCGTATCAAACTCCACATTTAGTTGAAATCGATCCTGCATAAGCTGCTCTAAAATCTCTATCTGAATGGCACCATTAATTTTCAAATGGAATTCCTCTTCCTCTCTAAACCATTGAAAATCTAATAAGGGATCTTCTAGATTCAATTGTGTCAAAGCTTCTGAAAGGTTAAAATAATCTTGCTTCTCAATTGCTTTTACCTGAGTCCTAAGAATGGGAACCGTATTAAAACCCAAACTTCTTGTGGACTTATTCTTTCCAAGAACATCGCCAATTTGAACATTAGAAAATCCAGCTATTGCAATAATATCGCCTGCCCTAGCCTCCTCTATATCTTTTAGTTTTTGACTAAACACACTTTTAAGCTGATTTACTTTTTGCTCCTCTGCTAATCTCTGATTATAAACTAATTGTTTTTTGGCCATTTTTCCAGAAAACAATCGAACATGCGCTAGCGTCCCCAGTTGCGAGTCTTGAGAGATTTTGAAAATAATAGCTTCTAATTCTTCTGAACTCTTATTATTTCTCGACTTATTAAATTCAACTAAATGCTCCAATAGTAATTTTATGCCAAGTCCTACTTTGGCAGATGCAAATAATACAGGAAAAATAAGTGCTTTCTCTATCTGTTCAAAATAAGCCTTCTGTAACAATCCTTCATCAATATTCTCTCCCGATACAAACAATTCCAAAATTGCATCATTGTTCTCCGCTATTATTTCAATTAAATCTTCATTAGATGAATTCTTTAAAACTATAATATCATCCTTTGCTTCAACTTTCTGAACAGCGACCGCAGAAGAAGATAGTTCTTCCTGGATTTCTTTGAGGAGGTCTTCGTGATAAAAATCCTCTTTATCCATTTTATTCACCACAAAAAAAACAGGCAAGCCCAGCTTCTTAAGTAATTTCCAGATGATTCGGGTTTGAGCCTGCACACCTTCGTAAGCCGAGATTACTAAAACCACCATATCCACGGCCAATAAACTCTTTTCTACTTCCGAGATAAAATCCGCATGACCAGGGGTATCTATTATATTAATCTGATGCTTCTTATATTCCAAACTCATATGTGAAGCCATCACACTTATTCCACGCTCTTTCTCCACATTCAGAAAATCGGAAACGGAAGTTCCTTTATCCACTTGTCCGACAGATTTCAAAACACCTGTATGAAATAGTAACTGCTCGGTTAAACTAGTTTTACCTGCATCTACGTGAGCCAATAGTGCAATATTTAATATCGGTTTCAAATTTTATTTTTAGTATTTTTGGTTTTCAAAATAAAGCGCAATGAACAAAAAAATTCCCATTCAATTGTTCATTTCGCTATTTAACGCAAAATTAGTACCTTTAATTCATGCAAGCAAGTAGACAAATACTAATTAAATATTGGGGGCATGCCAATTTCAGACCCAAACAGGAGGAAATAATCCAATCTGTGCTAGATGGTCATGACACCCTCGCCCTACTTCCAACAGGAGGAGGAAAGAGTATTTGCTATCAAATCCCTGGTTTATTGATGGAAGGAATTACTATCGTGGTGACACCTTTGATTGCTTTAATGAAAGATCAGGTTGAGAACCTAAAGAAAAGAGGGATTCCTGCCGTAGCTCTTTATTCTGGACTAAATATAAGAGAACACGAACTTGCTATTAATAGATGTACTCATGGTGATGCGAAATTTCTTTATCTTTCTCCTGAAAGATTGATTTCTAATAAATTCTTAGAAACATTAAATCAGTTAAGAGTTAATTTAATTGCTGTTGATGAAGCACATTGCGTTAGTCAATGGGGTTATGATTTCCGTCCTCCCTATTTAAGAATCAGTGAAATCAGGCATTATTTCCCTAAAGTGCCTGTTATTGCATTGACAGCAACGGCAACCATTAAGGTTGCTGAAGATATTCAAGCTAAACTAGCGTTTAAAAATGCCAATTTCTTTTCAAATAGTTTCGCACGCAAAAACTTAGTTTATTTTGTAAGTAAAGAAGAAAACAAACTCGAAGTATTATTAAAGATGGCTAAAAAGCAACAAGGTTCGGGAGTTGTATATGCCAGAAATAGAAAGAAAACTAAAGAGATTGCTGAGTTTTTACAAAAAGAAAATATAAGCGCTTCTTATTATCATGCTGGCCTCGATTCCAGACAAAGAGATCACCGACAAAAAGAATGGATGGAAGGCCGCATCAGAATCATGGTTTCTACCAATGCTTTTGGAATGGGTATTGACAAAGATAATGTACGATTTGTGGCACATCTTGATATTCCTGACAATCCCGAAGCCTATTTCCAAGAAGCTGGAAGAGGGGGGAGAGATGGAAAAAAAGCATTTTCTGTTATTTTATGGGAAAATGCTGACTTACTTAATTTGAAACGGAACTTTGAGACAAGCTTCCCTCCCATTGATACCATCAAAAAAATATATCAAGCTCTTGGAAACTATTTACAATTAGCGGTTGGAAGTGGAGCCGGCCAGAGTTTCAATTTTGATTTGGCTCAATTTTCAAGACAGTACAATATTTCACCATTGATTGCCTTTAACAGCATTAAAATTCTTGAAAAAACTGGGATTATCATGATGAACGAAGCCATGTACAAACCCTCTAGAATAAAAATGCTTTTAGAAGGTGGCGACCTATATCGCTTTCAAGTAGATTTTCCCAAATATGACAACCTCATCAAATTCCTACTTCGTACCTATTCTGGATTATTTCAACTTCATACCAAAATAAATGAAGTTCAGATTATGAATACTTTCAACATTACTAAAGAACAATTACAGTCTTCTTTTAAAATGTTGAAGAAACTCGGAGTGTTGGATTATGAACCCGAAAACAATCAACCCCAAATCACTTATATATCGGAAAGACTAAAGAATACCGACCTATATTTCTCTCCTGAAAATTATGAGCTAAGAAAAAAATCAGCAGCATCAAGACTAAAAGCCATAACCAAGTATGTCGATAGCAATCATAAATGTAGAAGTCAGATACTTCTATCCTATTTTGGAGAAGTCAATAGCAAACGATGTGGATTTTGTGATGTCTGCCTAGAACGTAACAAAACACAACTCAGCAAGTTAGAATTCGATAACATAGTTGAACTGATTAAACCCATTCTTAAAAACACACCGGTACAGTTAGATGAATTGATTTTCGCGGTGGAAAGTGATGAGGTCGACAAATTACTAAATGCAATACAGTGGTTACAGGATAATGGTAAAATCCGTGAAGACTTAGAACATCATTTGTATTGGGTGTAAAAACAAGTTCTAAATAATCCCCAGAATACCTATATTTGCTGAAAATTCTAAACTATTTAAGATGAAAAAACTAATTATCCTTATAATCGCAATTCTACCTTTATTATCCTTTTCTCAAAAAAATGAATTAATGCTCGGTTTATCCATAGGAATGAGTAGTCCTTTAGGAGATTTCGCAAGCAACGAATATATTATCGATGAAAATAATGAACTTATTAGTCAAGGTCAATTCGCGAAAACAGGTTTGGCCTTTGATTTTTCAGCCAGTTATCGTTTGGGCTATTATGCTGGGTTTGCAGGTAGAATAATTGGAGGAACCAATAAAACAGACAATGGCACCTATTCTGATGCCATGACAGAAATATTACAAAAAGACGAAGCGAATTTAAGTGTATTAGCTTCTTCAAAAGGATGGGGAAACGGAGGCCTTATGGCTGGCGCTTATTTTGTATTACCTATTCAAGACTTATATATTGATGCCAGAATAATGGCTGGCTATATGGTTTTATTTGCACCACAAATTAGATATTACATTTATGAAACTGAAGAAGACCTTGGTAATGACGAAGCTTTTGTAAGACAAAAGTACAGTGCTGGTGGATTTGCTTATGATATTGGCTTGGGAATAAAATATAAATTTGGTGGTAATAAATTCTTACAGCTTAACGGTGACTATATTGGAAGCAAAATAGTTAAGGATAATATTAAAACATTAAATCCTTTTACACAGGATGAAGAATATGTAAATATGGATATTGAATATCAAAACCTAACTTTTACTATAGGCCTTGGATATATGTTCTAATAATAATCCTGCAACCTGAATAATTTCAATATGAAGATGTTATTGAATTAGCCAAAGGTTTAATAGGAAAGGTTCTATTTACTTGTTTTAAATCGCACACTACTTTCTGCATAATTACTGAACAGAGGCCTATACTGGAATAACAGACAAAGCTTCTCATGACTATATCATTAGGATAATGACTCGAATGGAAAAAATGTATTAAAGAGGAAGCTGTGCATTCATATTTCTCATTTATAGAATACAAAGTCTTTTCAACATAATGACAATAAAGTAGAAATCCTACACCTTGTTTTCATCAGCGGAGCCTATCCGATAGTCGGCCTAGATATCTTTAAAAATAGAGCTAGTTCAAATAAATTTAATCATTTATCTATGAATGGGTCAGGAAAGCTATTCAAGCTTATGGGCATTCATCATTCTGTTGATGGGATTCAACTAAAAAATGCGGGCTGTACAAAAGATGGTTATTGGATAGAAGATTTAGATTAGTCTAAATCACCTAAGAAATATATAGAAGACAGTTCTATAGAAGGCATTTATTATACTGAGGAAGACGCTTTGATTCCTTATCAACATTATCCCACTTAAAAACGAAACGACTTTAGAGATTCTAGAAAAGATTAGAAAACCAATCAATAACTGAAGTCCCTTTACGAGTCGCGATAATATAAATAATAATGATCTGTTCAATGGTAAACAAAGCAATTACTATGGTCTTGAGCTTAGAGCTTTTATTACCTTCTTCTTCTTTTTGCATCATAATAATAAAAATTGGTTGGTAAATATAAATAAAAAAGCTCTGTGATGAACACAGAGCCTTTTATACTTCAAGCAAAATGTAAATTTTTTTACTTTACGCCTTCTGCTAATTCATTACCTGGTTTAAACTTGATAACTTTTTTAGCTGCAATTGTAATTTCTGCTCCTGTTTGAGGGTTTCTTCCTTTGCGAGCTTCTCTCATTGATACAGAGAAAGATCCAAATCCAACTAATGCTACTCTTTCACCTTTTCCTAAAGAGTCGCTTGTTGCTTTAATAAATGCATCTAGAGCTTTTTTTGCGTCAGCTTTTGTTAAACCTGATTCATTAGCCATTGCTTCAATTAATTCTGCTTTGTTCATTTCGTAAGATTTTAATTAACACATTTGATTTTCATTCATGCAAATATAACTGAAAATACTAGAAATGCAAGTGTTACAGAAGTATTTCGCTAAAAAAAGCCATATTTATTCACTTTTGTTAATAAAAACGGTGTTTTTGTGAATAAACATAGGTCATACAGCACGTCGATCACACCGAAAACCTCATGTTTTCATCAAAAGAAAACCCTCGTAAAAAATCCGCAGCTTTCATTCTCTTTTTACCCTGAAGCTGCAATTCCGAGACTTCCAAACAAAAATCATCTGTATGAACCAACAACTTTTTACCGTTTTCCAAACTCAAAGAACCAGGCGAAAATTGGCTTAATATTTCAGTTTTTGAAACTGCATAAATTTTCATACTTAAGCGATTACCACCAGCCAATCCTTCCAACCAAGTCCAAGCTGTGGGATAAGGACTTAATCCTCTAACTTTATTATATATTGTCGCAGCATTTTTATTCCAATGAAGCAAACCATCCTCTTTGAATATTTTAGGAGCATGTTTGATATTTTGCTCCTTTCCTAATTCCTCCTGAACCTTTGTTAACACACCACCCTCTGCTATCATTTTCACAGTATCAACAACGAGCGTTGCTCCTAAAGCCATTAGTCGGTCATGCACATCCCCTGCTGAATCCGATTCATTAATAACACAAGATCTTTGTTCGATAACTTTTCCAGTATCTATTTCATGATCTAAAAAGAAAGTAGTGACTCCTGTCTCTGTTTCACCATTAATGATAGCATGATTAATAGGAGCTGCTCCCCTATATTGTGGCAACATGGAACCATGCAAATTAAATGTTCCTTGAGGAGGCATAGCCCATACCACTTCTGGCAGCATTCTAAAAGCCACAACTATTTGCAAATCGGCTTGCAGGGATCTTAGTTCTTCTAAAAATACAGGATCTTTTAGCTTTAAAGGTGTCAAAAGTGGTAATTTATTCTCCAATGCATATCTCTTCACTTCGGACATTTGTAATTTCTTTCCTCTACCAGCCAGTTTATCGGGAATAGTTACCACTCCAACAATATTGCAATCTGCTTGCACCAATGCATCTAAACTAGCCACAGCAAATTCGGGCGTTCCCATAAATATTATTCTAAGTTTATCTTTCATCCTCATTCATTTTGTAAGTGCAAAAATAACACATAAAAAAAATACCTGAACTTAAAAGTTCAGGTATTTTTTATGGAATAGTTATAAACTATTTATTTTGTTTTCCTTTCAAATATGCAATGTATTTATCAGCTTGTCTACCTTCAGTAGTTTTAGAAAATTCTTGTTTTATTCTTTCATGCAAGCCCAAAGCTTTAGCAAAATCACCTTTGCTCTCATAAGCTAAAGCAGCTTTCTGAAGAAATACAGGAGAGGTAAACTCATTTATTTTTTGATTTGCTGCATCTAAATAATAATTAATAGCCTTATCAGTATCGCCTAACTCCATATATGCATCACCAATTGCACCCATTGCCATTGGAGCAACAACTTGATCGTTAGCAGAAAATCCCTTAAGGTAAGTAATAGCATCTTCGTACTGTCCTAGCTTCAAATAACAGACACCAGCGTAATAATGAGATAGATTAGCACTTTTAGTCATTCCGTAATCAGAAATAATATCTAGAAAGCCTAAATGAGCACCATCTCCATTTAATGCAAGATTCAAAGAGTCTTGAGCAAAATACGTTTCTGCACTCGCTATTTCAATTTGAGCATCTTCTTCTAATGGTTGTAAGTAATATTTATCAAAACCAAAGTATGCAACTACTATCACTACTATGATTCCAATAACAGTAAGAATAGTTTTCTGATGTTTCTCAATGATTTGTTCCGATCTGGTCAAAGCTTCTTCTACTGCTTCAAATCTTTCTTCTGTAAGATCTTTAGTATTTTTTTGTTGTGCCATTTTCATTTTTATTTTAGAAGTGCAAAAGTAGTTTTTTTTGCAAAATATCCGAGCGAAAAATAAAAAAAATAAAAAGTTTGACGTTTTTTCGAAAAAAGCTTGCAGATTTGAAAATCTTATATACTTTTGCACCCGCTTTAAAAGCAAAATGAGCGCCGATGTAGCTCAGTTGGTAGAGCAGCTGATTTGTAATCAGCCGGTCGGCGGTTCGAGTCCGTTCATCGGCTCGTTCTTTTAAAAGATTGAGAATAAATTGTTGGGGGGATTCCAGAGCGGTCAAATGGGGCAGACTGTAAATCTGTTGGCTAAGCCTTCGGAGGTTCGAATCCTCCTCCCCCCACAAACCTTAGCGGGAGTAGCTCATTTGGTAGAGCGAAAGCCTTCCAAGCTTTAGGTGGCCGGTTCGAGCCCGGTCTCCCGCTCCAGATACAAGCTTCTAACTTATTTTAGTTAGAAGCTTTTTTTATGTCCATATAAATTATTTTTCCTCCCTAAATATTGATTAATAACGAGATAGAAATTGGGCTAAAAATTTATCTAAGGATATTGTAAAAATCACTTGTAGAATTAAAAATCTTCTTTATTTTTGCAGCCGCTTTATAAGCAAAATGAGTGCCGATGTAGCTCAGTTGGTAGAGCAGCTGATTTGTAATCAGCCGGTCGGCGGT
>NZ_JABKCA010000120.1 GCF_013166655.1 Lentimicrobium sp. L6 | reverse complement strand
GATTGACAAATATTTTTGCGTAAAAATCAATTCCCCCAGAATTTCAACTTGACCCTTTTTTACATGTTGAGCATTTACTAAAAAAACTTCAAATCCATAATCTAGTAGCACTGTATAAAGATGGTACCAGTAGATTCCTGTTGATTCCATTGCAATAGTGTCTACTTTACATTTCTTTAACCAATTTGCTAGTAAGTGGATGTCTTTGATAAAGGTTCCAAATGTCCGAACATTGTTTTCTTCTCGTTCTTCTGGGACTGTTACTACATATTCTTTTACAGAAATGTCGATCCCGGCAGCATTTAAATTATATATCTTTGCCATAATGAATTATTTATGGATGGGATTATCAGCACGTTTAAGTATTCGATATTCTACTATAAGGGGTCTCAACGCCACCATTAAACAATCTATAAGCGTGCATGCCTAAACTGAGTTATGGGCTTAATAGCACCATTGGTTAACAAGGTCTGGTAATTCCATCCTGTTTTCTACAAAGTTACCAGTTATTTTATGTAAAAAATACGGCTTTATAGCCGTCTAATGGACTGAGTTCGACATTAAATATCATCACAGTTTCAAATAATTAGCTCATATACGACTAAATATTTTGAAGGTTTATTGGGATAAATCAATAAAATTTTAGGAAGTAGATGTGCTAATTATTGAAATCCTATACAGGAAAAGTCAATAATACATCTGCCGATAGCCATCGGCATTAACTAAAAACCATTTGATATAACCCGCTATAACTTCATACTTTTCAGATTAAAATCTAATGCATTATTGGCTTTCTGTGGCAATTATTTAATAATCGAAGTTATTAGATATTTCCTTGGTTCTATATATAATTTTAAATGATATCTTATTTTGAATATTAATAAATTAAAGGATACTTTTCTCCATTCCACTAAACTCTTTTAAGCTGAATAAGTTTAAATGAATGAAGCATTTTCATAACCACATAGGTGGGATCTATTTCATGCCATCTCACTCCACCAAAGTTGGGTTTACCACTATTTCTGTGATGATTATTATGATAAGATTCCCCCATCATTAGAAAATCTATAGGGAGGAGGTTTTTAGAGGTATCATTCACCTTGAAATTTACATAGCCATAGATATGAGCAAACCAGTTGATAATAGCACCGTGAATGGGTGCCATGAGAAAGGCGAGTGGCAGGAGCAGCCATTGCCACCATGCGGTGACAAAAAACAAGAAAAATAGAAAGTATAAAGCACCCCATAAAATTCTAGACAGCATGGAACTGGCAAAGTGATCGAAGGATTTCCATTGCGGAACATTAATTAAAAATTTCTCTTCCACATAAACATCTTTATTATTGATATCTTGATAATTGTCCTTAGTTCGCAACATCATCTTCATCAAGTTTTTGTCGTATTTAGGAGAGTGTGGATCATTCTCAGTATCGGCATAGGCATGGTGCATACGGTGCATAATTCCATAACCATAGGCACTCAAATAGCTGGAGCCCTGAAATATCCAAGTCAGCACAAAACTTACCTTCTCTGCCCTCCTCGACATGGTGAAAGTTTGATGCGCAGCATAACGATGAAGGAAAAAAGTTTGGAAAAACAATCCTCCATACCATAATACAATGAAGAACAATAAAATAGCCATTTCTATAAGATTATCTGTTGTATGCAAAGATGTGAGGATTAATTAGGAATAGCAATGAACCTAGGTTCAGGAATTCTTTATGTTGATATTTGACAACAAGGCTATAAAGACTTTTTACGAATACGGCTTAAGGCCTGAGGAGTGATTCCAATATACGAAGCTATATATTTTAAGGGGATACTCTCAAAAAGCGCTGGACGGGTGTTAAAGAGGTTTAAATAACGTTGTTCGGCACTTTGGTTGAGTAAAGATTGCTCTCTATTGGATTTAATGAGAAATAGCCTTTCTGCCGTTAGGCGGCCAATAAGATTGCCAATCTTGGTATGCCGATATACCTTTTGCAAATCTTCATAGGATATACTCCACACACTGCATTTACTTAACGCTTCTAATTGGTATTGTGAAGGCTCACGACTTAAAAAAGAATCATAGGCACTAATAAATTCATACTTGAAACTAAAACCAAAAGTGATTTCTTTCTCAGGGTCTTCTTTTGGGATAAATACCCTTACCATGCCTTCCTCAATAAAAGAAATATGGTTTTCAACCTGCCCAGCTTCTAAAATCAGCTGACGCTTTGCAAAATTCTGCTGAAACAAACATGCAGAGAATAAGCTCCAATCTTCATCGGTAACTTTTGCTATCTGTTCTATATATGTTCTCAATCTATGCATGGTCTAAGGCTTTGAGTTGATACAAAACTAAGGATAATTTATTCAATTTTTTATGGTTTAATGAGTAAATAAAGTAATGATACAATGATAGAATAGTTTGCTACTTCTCTCATTTAATCATTTTTCCTTCAATCCTTTCTTCAATAAATGCAATAATGCTTTAATGATATAATAGTCAATTCCTTCTCCCATTCCCTCCATTCAATCATTCTTTCATTTTAGTATTGAACCTTTCTTCCTTCCAAACATCTGATAATAAACAAAAGCTGCAACACTACCCATAATTGAAAACAAAACCAATATCCAAAATACATGTTGATGGCCTTTTAGTCCAGGTGAACTATCGAGCAAATGGCCCATAATAGGACCCACAAAAATATCTGGAGCATATCC
Organism: Lentimicrobium sp. L6; assembly: GCF_013166655.1. Classification (NCBI taxonomy): domain Bacteria; kingdom Pseudomonadati; phylum Bacteroidota; class Bacteroidia; order Bacteroidales; family Lentimicrobiaceae; genus Lentimicrobium; species Lentimicrobium sp. L6. The sequence continues at coordinate 6,189 of NZ_JABKCA010000120.1, read as the reverse complement.
AATCAGAGAAACTAGCCCTACGGCCGTTCCAGTTAACATCACTGGGATATTTCCTTTTTCCATGACTGCAAAATATAAAGATCTGGCGGCATAAACTCCTGTTGACAATATTAAAATGGAGAGTATAAAGAGTAAAGTTACCGATGCTGTAATGAAACCAAGAGCTATGGCTAATGAAGCAATTAAAGTAAGTCCAAAACTAATAATTAGTAAAAATGTACTCTCTGTTTTATCTGCCAATAGGCCAATTATAGTTCCAATAATCATACGCATAAATAGCAAGAAGGTACCAATTTGAGCAGATTTCACATGATCGTAAAGCATCACTTCTTGGGCATAGAGAGAAATAATATCAGTGATTTTATAACCCACATAAGCACATAGAATAATCATCATTAATAACCAGACTGAAGGCAAAGCTAAAACTTCTTTAATCTGGGAAACTTGGATTTTTTCTATGCTTATTTCCTTTTCTATTTGACGATCGAGTTTCATGAAAAACCACACAAAAACACCAACTATTGTTACAATTATTGAAGAGTACATGATGACTTGTTTTAGAGCTTTTTTCGTTTCTTCAGCATCAGACATTTGAATATCATCACCCAAAAGCAAAGAAAAAATGAGCAGACCTAAAGCGCCAAATAAGGCGCCCACCAAGCCTCTACCGCCATCTAAAAACCCAAAGGCTTTTCCCTGTGAGGTAGCACCACCCCAAACTCGTGCGGCTTTTATCATAGGTGCCCAAAACAAGAATATGGTGGTAAAACCCCAATAACCATAGAGTATTTTTAATCCAGTATAGCCCGGAATTTGATAATAATAGACTCCTCCTAATGCTGTCATCCATAGTGCCACTGCAATTAGTTTTCGAGGAGGGTATTTATCTGCTAAGGGACCACCAAAAAAATAAGAGAAGAAAGCAATAACTCCCAAAATAGAGAAACAAAAGCCGAGTTCTAAATTACTTAAATGAAACACTTCGAGTACTGCAGGTCGGAATACTCTTACGATGATAAAGGGCACCACAAAAACAGACTCACCAGCCAAAATAAGTAATACGAGAAAATACCATGGCGGTCTTTTTTGCTTCATGAAAACATTAAGGTTTTGTTGTTTTCAAAGATATAGATTTATTTATTTAGAAAATGTAATGGTTAAGAATTGGATTTTTACCAAAGCTATTATGATATGTTTTTTAAATCGGTTGGAATTTCAATCTTAAAGATAGTTCCTGAGCCATCCTTACTTTCAACGAATAGATTTGCTTTGTGTATTTCGATAAGGTCATTTACGATGCTTAAGCCCAGTCCTGTTCCTTTCTCTTTTCTTAAGCCTTTACTGCTTTTGATAAATCTATCTTTTTTCTTTAAAGCAATTAAGGTTTCAGTTGGTATTCCAATTCCCGAGTCCATCACATTGATCTTAATGTAATTGGATTCTTTAGAAGTTGACATTATAATATTTCCACCTTCAGGAGTATATTTTATGGCATTTGACAATAAATTTTCCAAGATGATTTTAATAATATTAGGATCCAAAATGACCAGTTCTTCAATATTATTTTCCACTTCCAGATGGATATTGTATTGCTTGGTTTCAATCAGGTAAAAATCCTTTATTTCATTTAGTAATGTTGAGAGGGATACTGCTTCGGGCCTAAGCTCTATTTTTCCACTTTGTGATAAAGACCATTGTAATAGGTTGGTTAATTGTTTATAGCCTTCATAAGAAGCTTTATGGATTAGTTTTGCATGGGCATGAGCGTCAGCATATTCATTTTCTTCTAGAGATGAAACTAAGATATCGCTAAAACCAATTAAAGTATTAAATGGATTTTTTAAATCATGTGAAATAACTGAGAAGAGTTTATCTTTTGTTTGATTCATCGCTTCCAGCCTTAAGTTCATCTTTTTGTTCGTCCGATACTGCCAAAGTATAACTAGCATAATTAAAACCATGACCACTATGATCAAAAGCAATGCGCTTTTTTCTTTCTCATCATATTCAAGTTCTTGCTCCGAAATCAACAATTCTTGTTGAATTCTAAAATTTCGTTCCAATTCATTAACAATTTCAAATTGTTGGGCGTCTAATATAGAATCATATTGACTGATAAATAAATCAAAACTAAGTTTTATGTTTTCGGAATCATCGAGTATTTTATAAAATTCTAATACGGAATGATGGGCATTTATAATCTGAGTATTTATCCCTAATTTATTGGCCACTTTTGTGGCTTCGTCCAGCAGTTCTAAACCCTTTTCTTTATCATTTAATTGAGCATATACTAAGGCCATTCCAATATAATTATCGAAATAACCATATTCATGATTTCTTTCTTTATTCCAATCGAGGGCTTTTGAATAATAAAGTAATGCCTGATGATATTCTGATAGTTTATAATAAATATTTGCCAATCCGTTTAAGCTCCAACTTACATATCTGAAATCATTTGACTCATAACTATATTCGATAGACCTTTGATAAAAATCTCTCGCAGATTCTAAATTACCTGATTCCTCTAGTGTTTTGGCACGATTAAAGGTCACAAAACCCATTCTATTTGATGAATTTATTGCTTTTCTAATCTCTACGGCTTGATTAAAATAATCTAAAGATTTCTCATAGTCTTTCTTTGCTCGGTATACTTCTGCCAGATTGATTAAAGCAAAGGCAATACCCTCCTCTTTTTTTAGATTTCTGAATATTTTATAGGATAATTCAGCGTATTGAAGCGCCAATGGAAGGTTAGCATTTAACAAAAACACATCACCTAAATTATTGTAAGCATAAGCCAACTGAACGGAGTCTTTAATAAAAATACTGGTCCGCATGGCTTTCTGAAAATAGGGAATGGCTTGTCTGTAATTATAAAAATAATGCAAATAAACAACCCCTACAAAATTATTGGCTTTTGCTTGTTTTTCGGGAAAATGATAGGTTTCAGCTAATTCGATGGCGTCTAAACCTAATTGAAGCGCTGAATCGCTGTGGCCTTCCCTTATTTCCCAACAGCGGTTTGCGAGTTCATCAATATAATCTGGAATTTCAATGTTTTTTGGAATTTCGATCTGTCTCCGAACTATATCCTGTCCAAAAGAAATGGAACAGAAAAAGATAAAGGAAAATACTAAGAGGATATATCTGAAATTCATTTTTTAGGCCTTTGCGTCAGTAAATAAGTGTTCTTCAATTACTAATTTACGAATAATATTTGAAGAAAGCCATTCCTATTTTTAATTATAATTTGAGACAGCTCGTTTACAATGCTTTTTTCTAGAGACCTCAATATTATTTTGCAGCAACCTCTCTAAACACACGCATAAAATTACCACCCCATATTTTACGAATATCCTCTTCTGAATAGCCGCGTTTTACCAATTCTAAAGTGATATTCCCCAGTTCAGAAGCATCGTAACAATCTTGCAAACCTCCACCTCCATCAAAATCAGTTCCTATGCCAACATGGTCAATTCCTGCTACTTCTACTATATGGTCAATATGGTCTACTGCATCGGAAACAGTAGCTAGGTTTGGAGGGAAGTCTACATCTAATTGATACCAATCTCGTAAACCCGCTTTGCGTTCTTCTTCGGTATAATTAGACCAATTAGAATGTTTTTTACGGAAGGCTTTTTTGCCTTCTATTCTTTCCGGGCTTTGTTCCAGTTTCTTCACATAATCACTCAAAATACACATTTGAATGACTCCGCCATTTTCCGCTATGGCTTTGAGCATGTCATCGCTTAAATTGCGAGGATTATCACATAAAGCGCGGGCACAAGAATGAGAAGCAATCACAGGTTTAGAACTCAATTCTAAAACATCGTAAAAAGCGGAATCAGAAGCATGGGAAACATCAATCATAATTCCTAGCTCATTCATTCGCTCAACGACCCCCTCGCCGAAGGCCGACAAACCATTATATTCAGGACCCTCTTTATCCGTAGAAGAATCGGAAATATCATTATTATGAGAGTGAACGATGGTGATATATCTGGCTCCTAAGTCGTAGAAATGATTGATATTATCCAGATTATTACCAATGGGATAGCCATTTTCTATACCTAGATAAATGGCTCGTTTTCCCTTTTTTTCTAATTGATATCCATCCTCGGGAGTGATGGCAATTTTTGCTTTCTTTTTATTCTTTTTTACTTCGCTATGAGTGGCTTCAAAAATTTGTTCTGCTTTCTCAAAAGCTTGCGCATGACCTAAACTATCTCTTTCGCCTTGGCCAATAAATACCGCAAAAAACACGGCATCTAATCCACCTTTTTCCATACGAGGAATATCTATTTTCCCTTGCCCTTTTCTCCCATCATGTTCCACTCCAATATTAAAATCGGAATTAAAAAACTTGAGCGGAGTATCCGTATGTGAGTCAATGGTAAATACCTTATCGTGAATTTCGGCTGCTTGTTGTTCAATGGTTTGACAGGATGCCGATATGACAAGTCCGATTAAAAACAGGGTGAAGAATTTGTCCATTTCTAGTATTTTAATGAATCACAAAAATAGTAAATAGTGTATATTAAAACGACTTCTGTAATTTACTACTTTCGCAGCTCAAAAATAATAGAGAGCAATGGCAAAAAAGCTTATTGAAATTACCAGAGGAAAAGTAGTGGAAACCATCCATAGAGGCGATGTGGTGGTGGTCAATACCAAAGGAGATATCCTATACCAATACGGCGATGCTGATAAGTATACCTATTGGCGTTCTGCAGCCAAACCTATTCAGGCTTTTAATGTGATTTTGAGTGGTGCAGCCGACAAATATAAATTCACTAAAGCGGAAATAGCCATCATGTGTGCTTCTCACTATGGAGAGAAATTTCATATCAAAACTATCGAATCTATTCTATCGAAAATAGGTTTAACTGAGGAGGCCATATTAGGGGGAACAGTTACTTCATTAAGCACCAATTATGCACTTGAATTGGCGGCCAATCAAATTCAACTTAATCCTATGTATAGTGATTGTTCGGGCAAGCATGTGGGTAAATTGAGTATTTGCCAGCACAAAGGCTATCCCACTGAGAGTTATAAAGAACTCAATCATCCAGTTCAACAAGAAATACTAGAAGTGATAGCTGAAATGTGTGAGGTGGAAAAGGAAGACATCACCATTGGAATAGATGGTTGCTCGGTTCCTGTTCATGCCATGCCACTTAAAAATATGGCTTTGGCTTATGCTCGTTTGGCTAATCCAACTCATCTAAACCCGCCATACAAAGAAGCTTCGGAGCGGATATTTACTGCCATGTGTGCGCATCCAGAAATGGTTTCTGGCACCAATGGCTTTTGTAGCGAATTAATAGCTGCGAGCAACGGAAAGTTAGTGGGCAAGGTGGGTGCCGAAGGAGTTTATTGTGTAGGAATAAAGGACAAAGACATTGGTTTTGCTATTAAAATGGAATCTGGGAACATGGCAGTTTTAGCACCTGTTGTTCTTCAAGTATTGCAGGATTTAGAGGTTTTAGACTCCTCAGAATTACAAGCCTTATCAAAATACCACCCCATGCAAAACACCAATGACTTAAAGCAAGTGGTTGGGGAAATTCGTGCTGCTTTTGAAATCTAGATCTCCGATAAGATTAAAAAAGTTAATGAGGTTTGAATTGCAGTATTCGGATTCTTTATTAAAGGTAAAGAAAGAAGTAGTATACAGGATTTCCCATGAAATATTTTATCTGTAAAGCATCTAAATTCTGAATTATGCAAAAAAAAGACTGCCCATAATTATTTGAGCAGCCTTATTAAACCTAATCAATCTAATAACCTGAGCTCGATTATTAAATAATTGCCACAGAAAGCCAATAATGCATTAGATTTGTATTAATAATCATACAGTTATAGCGGGCTATATCAAATGATTATTAAGTAAAAGATGATGTATTATTGGCTTTTCTACAAGTAGATTTCGATAATTAGCTCCTCTATTTCCCCAAGTTTCATTGAGTTATCCCGATAGCTCTGCATAAATTCGGGTTATATATGAGCTAATTATCTGAAACTGTGGCATAATTTAATGTCGAGCTCAGGTTAATAACTATTCAATCAATATCTTCTTACTTGTATAGTTCCCATTTATTTTGGCTTTTACAACACTAGTGTCCACTTAAAATAAATTGATTTTCAATTGGTTACTATCTGAATCTTTGAGATTATTGTTATCTATAT
>NZ_JABKCA010000119.1 GCF_013166655.1 Lentimicrobium sp. L6 | reverse complement strand
TTCTTGTTTTCATATACATTAAATAAAATGGACTGCTAGCAACTTGAGTTAATTAAAGGATTTGGTGGAATTGACAAATACTATTGATAATAAAAACGGCTAAATCTTAAGGTTAAGTTGTTTTTATCCCAAGCATTTTGGGATAGTGTGGATTCTCGAATAAAAAATCAGGGCAGACGGTATTGAAATACATCTTGATAAGAAATACTTCTACTCACTCTTTCCACTCTTAGAAGCCTGAACTTCCATCAACCAAATCACTACAAAACCAGCTATTATCAGCCCTAATGCTACGAAAAATTCCATATTCAAAGCTGGAAGGTGATAATCGTAACCCACCACTTTTTCTTTGCCACTGAAGTTTTTGATGATTTCTTCTTTCCAAGGCCAAATGATACCTAAAGAACCTAAAATAAATCCAGTTAAGGTACTGATGGTTTGGTCGCGAAACTTCTTAAAAACCCAAGAAAGGATATAGGAGAATCCCAATAAACCACCCATAGCACCTAATACCACTGGTAATAAAATATCGAGTCTCATATCGTTGATGGCATCAATCATCACCAGTTGATAATTACCCATTAGTATCAGAACGAAAGAGCCAGATAATCCGGGAAGTATCATACTACAAACAGCCACCACACCACAAAGCATCAAATATATAAAGCCATCATTTTCTGAAGCAGGAGTGAGGAGGGTAATACTCATGGCAGCAATAGCTCCAATGATGAAAGAGATAATTACACTGATTTTCCATTTTTCCACAGTCTTGCCCACAAAAATAACCGAGGCAATAATTAATCCAAAAAAGAAAGACCAAATATAAACGGGGTAATTCTCGAATAGAAAAGCGAAAAGCCTAGCTACAGATATAATTGATGCGGCCACACCCGAGAAAAGAGCAATTAAAAAGTAAAGGTCAGTATGTTCGATAAAGGCTTTTATCTTTCCTGAAAACAATAACTTTATGGCATTCAGGTTAAAGGATTTAATAGCATTGATTAATCGCTCAAATATTCCTGTGATTAATGCGATGGTTCCTCCCGAAACTCCAGGGATTACATTGGCAGCTCCCATTGCCATTCCTTTAAAAAACAGACTGATAAACTCTTTCATATAATGTAATTTCTAATAAAGATACAAAAAAATCATTTGATGGTATAATGCTTTTATAGAAGATTATAAATCGTGTTTTTTGATTAAATCCACTAAAATGTCATGTTGGTTATTGTTTAATTCGCTTTGAATTAAAGGATTGCTAAACTCTTCTTTATTTAATGCAATAGCTTTCTTAAAACATTTTACGCCCTCTTCTTTCTGACCAAGTTTTAATAAATATAGACTTTTAAGAAAGAGAGCCAAGGCCTGCTTATCAGAATCAGTTTGCTCACTAATAATATCATCGAGGATTCTAATAGATTGCTCCAGGTCGTGGTTATTATAAAGCACAGCCATACTCAGACTATATATTATCTCATCAGGATATTGACGTACAAGTCTGGAGAGTGCCGTATGAGCCAATTTAAAGAAACCCAACTCGTCCAGCTTCAAACTTCTAATGCTCCAAAATAGAGGAAAAGGCTCGTCCATTTCTATGGCAAGGTCTAATTGCTTGAAGGCCTCCTCTTCATCACCAATACTATAGTAGCATCTGGTCATTCCCAATAAGGCTTCATGAAATCCGGTATTGATATGATGTGAATTAGAATAGGCTTCTAAGGCATCATCAAACCTATCCATTTTCTCGTAAGATTCGCCCATGTAATAATAGGTAATGGCATCGGGGGATTCTTTGGATAGGGTTCGTCGATAATAATCAATAGCTTTCGGGTGGTTTTCAAGTCCGGCATAAATATTGGCAATATTGAAAAAGGCGCTGGGCTGATTTTCGTCAATGGCCAATGAAAACTCGTAGGCATCAATAGCTCTTTCATTTTTTCCAAGGCTATTAAATGCAATAGCCAAATTAAACCATGCCGAACGAGAGTAGGGGTGTTTATCCAAGAAATTATTGAAATAATCTACTGATTTCTCAGACTGGTTACTCATTTCAAAACAAATTCCTATTTCATTTAATCCTGCTTCGTTTTCTGGATTAATGGTCACCACCTTGGTTAAATACTCTATGGCTTTGTCATATTGCTCTAAATTTTCATATTCAAAAGCAATATTAGCATATATTTCTTCCAAATCCTGACCACTATTGAGGGCTTTAGTGTACTCTTCAATAGCTTCTCTATATTTCTGTAGATTAGATAATAAAGTACCTCTAATCATAAAATAATCAGCATCGGCGGCAAAACCTTTTAGGTCATCTAATATCTGTAGGCCTTGTTCATCCTGTCCATACATGGCAAATAATTGAGCTTTCTTCAATAGAAAGTCATAATTGCCAGGATGTTGCTCCAAGGCATGGTTTAATACAATTTCTATATTTTCAGTATCATCTTTTTCAAAAAATAAATCAATAAGGGCCTCATATTCATCTACATCAAAGTATATAGTACCTTTAGACTCTTTCATCTGAAAAAATCTCTCTTCCATATTTTGTAGGTCCTCACTTGAAAACTGATCAAATTCTTCGCTCATAAATAAAATTATTGGCCGCAAAATTATGAAAATTGGTGCTACTAAAATGGAAATGTTCTATTTTTGTCGAAAATTAACGCCAAACATCAAAATACTCCTTATGACATTAATAAAATCTATATCTGGTTTTCGCGGAACAATTGGTGGAAAACAAGGTGAAAGCCTTACTCCAGCTGATATCGTAGCCTTCTCTTCAGCCTATGCTCAGTTCATATATAAATCTTCAGGAAAAGAAAAAATAAAAATATTAGTTGGACGAGATGCCCGATTAAGTGGCGAAATGGTAGAAGCATTGGTCAATAATACGCTTGTAGCGATGGGAGTGGAGGTCATTAGCCTCGGATTGAGTACTACTCCAACAGTAGAGATGGCTGTTATTGAATTGCAAGCTCAAGGTGGTATTATCCTCACAGCAAGTCATAATCCTAAGCAGTGGAATGCATTAAAACTACTCAATGCTAAAGGAGAGTTTATTTCAGCTGCAGAAGGAAAAGAGCTGTTAGATTCCATTGAGGATGGTCATGTTGAATACAAAGGCATAGATGATATTGGTTCCATATCTACTGACGATACACAGATTGATAAGCATATTCAAAAGATTTTAGAGCTAGATTTAGTGAATGTGGATGCCATTAAAAAAGCAAATTTCACAGTGGCTTTTGATGCGGTGAATTCTACTGGTGGAATTTCTATACCTCCCTTATTAACTGCTCTAGGAGTGGAAAACATCATCCCAATGTTCGATGAGCCTAATGGCATTTTCCCGCATAATCCTGAACCATTACCAGAAAACTTAACTGCAATCTCAGATGAAGTAGTAAAGAGAAAAGCTGATGTTGGATTTGTTGTGGATCCAGATGTGGATCGTTTAGCTATTATTAGCGAAGATGGTGGAATGTTTGGGGAGGAGTATACATTAGTAGCTGTCGCTGACTACATATTATCTAAGAAAAAAGGAAATACGGTTTCCAATTTAAGCAGTACACGAGCCTTGCGAGATATTTCGAAGAAGCATGGTGTAGAATATAAAGCTTCTGCTGTAGGAGAAGTAAATGTGGTTGAGATGATGAAAGCTACAAATGCTATCATTGGAGGAGAAGGTAATGGCGGAATTATTTTCCCAGAACTGCATTATGGGCGCGATTCTTTAGTTGGAATTGCACTATTCTTAAGTCTAATGGCTGAGAAGAAAGAAAAAGTGAGTATGATTCGCTCTTCTTATCCTGATTATTTTATCTCAAAAAATAGAATCAACCTAGAGCCAGAAATGGATGTGGACGATATTTTAGCTAAGATTGCCAAGAAATATGAGAGAGAAGAGGTTTCAACCATAGACGGTGTTAAAATCGATTTTGAAGATGGTTGGGTTCATTTACGGAAATCGAATACAGAGCCAATCATTAGAATATATTCAGAAAGCAATTCTACTAATATGGCGGAAAACCTTTCTAAGAAAATGATGTCTGACGTAGGAGAAATTTTACGAGAATCTTAAGATACCACTAAATCTTAAAAAAACCATTTGTAATCTGTTATTGTATTACAAATGGTTTTTTTTAACCCTAAAAATTACTAAATTCACATCATGAAAAAAATAAGTCTGTTATTATTAGTATTGTTGTTGGTTAACTTATCATATGGTCAAGCTACATCTGATTCAAGTACCTACAAACAAAAAAAGAATACCATTAGGTTAAATTTAACACCATTAATTATTAATACCAATAACCTGACTTTGGGCTATGAGCGGTTGATAACTCCAAACCAAAGTATGTCGGTTAATTTGGGACTTTTGCTATTTCCACAGTTTCTTTCTGATAAATCAAATGATGTTATTACCACTGGTAAAGGCAATCGCTTGGGCTTTACTACCTCTTTAGATTATCGATTTTATTTATCGAAAAGAAATGCTAGGCAAGCCCCTGATGGAGTATATATTGGCCCGTATATGACCTACTATCGCTATGCTTTTGGGAATAATGTGCATTTTGGTAATTCTGATGTCATTAAAAACGATTTTGACATAGATGCTGCTTTTTCAATGACTAGTTTGGGTTTTGAATTGGGTTATCAATTTGTTTTTTGGGAAAGGTTAACACTCGATATGATATTAATAGGACCTAGTTTTACCTATTATTATGGAATGGTAAAGGTTTCTGGGGAAATAGAGATTGATGAGGAATCGGAAGCTTATGATTATATAAAGGAGCGGATTAAGGAAAAGTATCCCTGGATGAAAACATTTGTAGATATTGATGCTATAAATAAGGGTGGGCGTTTCGATGCTCCAGGAGTAGGATTTAGGTATGTGATTATGGTTGGATTTCATTTTTAAGAAATAAAAAAAACAAACGTTTGCAAATATTGTAAATGTTATAATATCAATTGGTTGCAAAATATTTTTATTAGACTGATTCTATTTTGTTGAAAAAATGGAAAAAGGGTTTTTTTGTATGCTCATATTTCCTAATTTTGCTGCATATTAAATTTTTTGGTTAAATATGGTTTGTATTGAGGCGCAAATAGGTTCATTTGCGCCTTTTTCTATATCAGAGATTTCCTAAACTCCTGGTTTATTCAAAAAAAATTACGAAAGTCTAATCACAAAGCTAAATTATTTCTAAAGCTTTATGGAGATAGGAAAATATTTTATAAGTACTTAGGGCTAAAATAATTACAAAAATAGAGGGTGATAAAAAATAATACTTATGTAGACCTATTAAACACTAGTATTTTATAAGTTTTGTAAATATTTATTAAGAAAATTTAATGTTTTTCCTTGACTCATATAGGATTTGAATGTATATTTGAGCATTAATTTATATTAATATTTTTTGGTTAATTATGGTTTGTGTTTAAAGGTGTGATATTTCACACCTTTAATTTTTAATACCTATTGCAATTTGATCACAAGCCAAAGTCAACATCTGGTAAACTTCTTCAAAACCATTAATACCTCCATAATAGGGATCCGGAACTGGAATATTTTCATTAGGATAAGCCATGTTCATAATCATTTCCACTTTCTCTTCGTCTTGCTCATTTCTGGCCAAAGCTTTGATATTTGTATAATTGCTTTCATCCATAGTGAAGATCAGGTCGAATTTGTCAAAATCGTTCACCTGAAACTGTCGCCCACGAAGCATAGAAATATCGCTTTGATGTTGTTTTAAGGTTTTTTGAGCACGATGGTCGGGAGATTCGCCAACATGGTAGTTTGCCGTTCCACAGCTGTCTACCTGAGCTTCAATATCATACTCACTAATCTTATCTCGCATAATACCTTCTGCCATTGGGGAACGGCAGATATTTCCTAAGCATACCATTAAAATCTTCATCTGTTTTGGGTTTTAGTAATTCTGTTAGAGTGTGGGATGTTGACGCTATCAAAGTCTATTACAATTCGAGCATTCTTTGCAAACGATTTATGCTTTAAAAATTGGATCTAGCATATGGAGTTGCCTTCTGATCAGTAAATTTTCCTTGTTGAAATTTGAATAATCCAGAAATGGCTATCATTGCTGCATTATCAGTAGTAAATTCAAATGCTGGAATAAATGTTTTCCATCCAAACTTTTCTTCACCATTTTTAATGGCAGCTCTCAAACCACTATTTGCACTAACGCCACCAGCAACTGCAATCTGTTTAATCCCTGTTTGCTTTGATGCCAATACCAGTTTTTTCATTAATATCTCAATGATGCTATATTGAACACTAGCGGCAATATCAGCTTTGTTTTTCTCTATAAAGTCATCATCTTTTTTTAATTCATCCCTTAAGAAATATAAAACTGAAGTTTTAAGACCACTAAAGCTATAATTTAGTTCAGGAATTCGTGGAAAAGGAAAAGAAAACTTTTTTGAATCCCCAATTTTTGCTAATTTATCTATAACTGGTCCTCCAGGATATCCTAAGCTCATAATTTTAGCCGTTTTGTCAAATGCTTCTCCTGCTGCATCATCAATGGTTTGTCCTAAAATAGTCATTTTGAAATAATCATCCACTCTAACTATTTGAGTATGTCCTCCAGATACTGTTAAACATAGGAAAGGGAATTCTGGAACATCAATTCTTAGTTCTGGTTTTTGAGCAAAATGAGCTAAAATATGTGCTTGTAAGTGGTCAACTTCAATCAATGGGATGTCTAATCCAAGGGCAAAAGACTTGGCAAAAGAGGTTCCAACTAGTAAACTCCCCAAAAGGCCTGGACCTCTTGTAAAAGCGATAGCACTGAGCTGATTTTTATTTATATTTGCTTCCTTAAGTGCATGATCTATCACAGGTATGATATTTTGCTGATGCGAACGTGAAGCTAATTCTGGAACTACACCACCATATTTGTGATGAACTTCTTGATTGGCAATGATATTGGACAATATCACATCGTCTTTGATGACGCTCGCGGATGTGTCATCACAAGATGACTCAATACCTAAAATGTATGTACTCATGTTATAAAATTTTGGCAAAATTAATACATTCTTTCATTGGTTAAGAGAATTATATATGTACTACTTAGGATTATCCTAATATTTATTCTTAGTATGGGGCTGTTATTGGCTGTACTACAGAATACTAGAGTGCAATCTTTTATTGCCAATGCAGGTTCCTCTTTTTTAAGTGAGAAGCTTGGTGTTTCGGTGTGGATTGATAAAGTACATATTACTTCCTTCTTTAAAGTACGTTTGAATGATGTTTATATTAATGATCATCAAAGCAATCCTATGATTACTGCCAAGCAGATTTATTTTGACTATAATATTTTCCGACCTTTTTTATCAGAAATTCCAATCAACGATATTTTTATTGATAGCGCATTTGTTAACCTCGTTCAATATAAAGAAGACGATGGATTAAATATTAATAGGCTCTTTCAAAGTGAAGTAGATGATAAGGATTCGATTTCGAAAATTGAAATAGCAGACACAATTGCACGAAATCCCATTCAAATTGGTTTAGACCATATTAGAATAGAAAATTCTCGTTTTGTGTATAGAGTTGAGGAGGATACTATAAAAACATTACCTTATATGGATTATCAGCACCTCGATATATCTCAAATCAATATAGAAATTGAAGATATCCATATCGTTGATGATAGTATAATAGGGCATGTTTTGCACTTGAGTGCAAAGGATAGAAGTGGCGTTGTGCTCACTAACTTGGATGGCCAAGCTACTGTAAGCTCTACCCATCTCATCATAGAAGATGCTCATCTACTGACGCCGCGTTCTAATGCGCATCTTGATTTAAAATTTATTTATCCAAGCTGGATAGCTTATCTAGATTTTATCAATGGGGTAGTTATAGAGGCCAATGTTCATCCTTCACAAATCAACATGTTGGATATTGCATATTTTGCTCCAGAAACTCGTGGGATGAACAACCTATTTCGTCTGCAGGGGCGCGTGAAAGGACCAATACGGAATATGAAAGGAGAGAATCTGAAGCTGTCTTTTGGAACTTCCACTTCATTTAAGGGCAACCTCCAAATGACAGGCCTACCAAATATTTATGAGACATTTATTAAACTAAAGATTCAAGATTTATCGACAGATTTAAAAGACCTTCAAAGTTTCAACTTGCCAAATGGCGAGAAGTTAAGTAGTATTCCTCAAGAAATTGAAAAGTTAGGTGATATTAGAATAAAAGGTCGTTTTACAGGTTTTTATAACGATTTTGTATCCAAAATAGACTTGTATTCAGGCATGGGGTTTTTGGCTACAGACCTTCAGTTTACAAATAATACAGAAGAAAAAATCGTTTATTATAAAGGTGATTTTTCTGCACGAAATTTCCAATTAGGTCAGTTTATTGAATTAGAATCCGATTTTGGTAAGATCAATTTTGATTTTAAACTTCGAGGAAAAGGCTTAAACTTAGCTACTGTTGAGTCAAATGTTACTGGTAGAGTAGATAGTTTGAGCTTTCGAGGTAATGAATTACAGACTATTTTTATTGATGCATTTGTAAAGGAAAATCAGTTTGAAGGTGCTTTCCATATTACTGATGAATTAATAAAGACAGATTTTAGAGGTTTGATAAATTTCGATTCTCTTCATCCTGTTTTTGATTTTGATGCCCAACTCAGACATGTAAAACTAGCTCAGCTGGGTTTAATCTCGATAGATACGTCTGCCAGTTTATCGACTAATATACATATGAGTTTTACTGGTAATGAAATAGATTCCTTCCTTGGGAATATAAATATTGATTCAACTGATTTTTATTATCTAGGTGAGAATTATTCTATGGATAGTCTTTATGTAATCTCTAAAATAGATGAAGATTTAGAGGAGGCTAAATCTATTAAAGTGAGCTCTGATTTCTTGAATGGAGGTTTATATGGGGTATATAATTTAGCTAGGTTTCCTCAAGCCTTTGAGAAGTTTACAAGAAATTATATGTCAGATTTCGAGATAGTTGAAGAGGAGTTTGATGAGTTGATAAAAGAAGATTTTGATTTTGATTTCACTGTTTCTAATACTCAGGTATTAACGGATTTATTTGTTCCACAATTATATATTAAAGATAGTATTAATTTAAAAGGTTCTTTCTCCTCCGAAAATCAAATTATTAATATTCAAACCTCTTCTAGTGAGTTAAAAGTAAATGATATTCGTTTTGTAAGCCCAACATTTAACCTTTATTCAGATACCGAAAATGTCTTTGCCATGGCTTATGTAAATGAATTGGTTTTAAAAGAACCCTCAGAATCAGATACTCTTAAAT
>NZ_JABKCA010000118.1 GCF_013166655.1 Lentimicrobium sp. L6 | reverse complement strand
CCGATTGCTTACGCTTCGATTAAATTACACGAGACTTAAATGGGTAACCCTATTAAAGTATATAGCATGAATGGTAGCTTATTATTTGAGGAGTCTTATAAGGCAAACCAAGTAAATATTGAAACATCTAGCTTAACTACAGGTGCTTATATGTTGGTATTAGAAACTAAAAGAGAAACGATTAGACGAAAGTTAATTATTAAATAGAGTTAGTTAATAGAGTGTTAGTCAGTTTGTGTAAGCTGTGCGGTATTTATCGCACAGCTTTTTTCGTTTCCCATTTTCTTAAAAAAAATGATTAATCTCGTAATACAAAAACATGTGGCTAGCTTATTGACCAACAATCTAAACGACCTTTTTTATCGTAAAATCAATTGAAACAAGATACTTAGAGAAAAGCTAGTTTGTAGCTGTGTTTAAGTTTTAAGCTGCTTTGCTTACTATTTCAATATGTCTGACTCCGGTAATTCAATATACATTTCTGGGTCTAGGTAGGGAATGGGTTCTTTTATTCGAAGTCTATGTTTATATAAAATAGCTGACTTCCTTTTCATCTCATCAAGTTTCCTAATCTTTCTTTTTTTAGTTGGAAATACTTCTTTCATTGCAACAAACTCTTTTTCTATCAATAAAGGTATCAAATACTCTTTAAGTCCTGAGAACCTACATGAATCAAGGCTCTTATTTACTGGTAAAATCTCATATCCTTTGGGGAAAATTTGACTTATGTAGTCCATTTCTTCAGCACTTGGATAAGAAAGAGGAAGAAATGGTTTTGAACTATAAGGTGAAAGAATAATTGCTATATATGTTTTATTAGGCAAAAGATCTGCTTCCAAGAGGCATATTTGATGACTATAGTACCAAAAAAGATGCTCTCCTGGCTCACATTCATAATACATATATTCTCCCCATTTCTTTTTATCTAAAAAAACATTCCCATCAAAAAAATGGACAGAGAAAAATTCATCTTCAGGATATACATCAGGACTTTCTATAATACAGGGATAGGTACTATCAATATCTATATACACCCAAACAAAATAAACTAAGGACTTTCCTTCACTAGGCTTCTTCAACTCTTGTCCAAAACAAACTAGAGGCAACAATAAGCTCAAAAAAACCATGTAGTTTATTCGGTTTCTCATTGGAGATATTTTTCTGGAATTTCAATAAACATATCGGGAGTAATAATAGGATTATCTGTTTCATGACTATTCATGATTCTCAAATACCTCATTCCTTCTTTAATCTTCTCTGAAAGTTTCTCTTCTTCAAATTTCAATTCTTCGATAGTATATTCTTTCTTTTCATAGTATTTTACATGATCTAAAACCATGGTTTTTCTTTTCTCAAAATCTTTATGATTCTTATCTAATACAGTTAGTTTTACATCAGCTTTAAAAGCTCCCATTTTTGTTTTTGCATCAATAAAGTAAATTTTCCCGACTTGTAAGTCCGCATTAACTAGACTCATGCCCTCCGACAATGCCCAAAAGGAATGAACACCGGGTACACATTCATAGGCTAAATATTGTTCACCATCTATTTTTCCAATATAATTTTCATCATCAAAAAACTTAAAGTTTATTGCAGAACCTAAAACACTGGTTCTAGTAAAATACACCAATGCCTTACCTTCACTGGGTTGAACAAAATTTTGGCCAAATAAAATGGAATTAAATAGAATAAATGAGACCAGAATAAATAATTGCTTTTTCATAAGTTGAAAAGATGATAGATTATAAATGACTGTTTATACGCACAAATATAGAGCAAAATAATCTCAACTTCATCATGCAAAGAATAGTATATTCAAATTATATAAACCAGATTTAAATTATTAGCATGACAGTTATTATCATTAGTATTTCTGATTACAAAGCCTTTAATTTGTTTTTCTATAAAAGGGGAAAGCAAAAGGTTAAAAAGACAGCCTTTTAATAAATTAATGAGAAGATTTTCAATTACCGACAAACTAATCATTGCTTCATTGGCATTGAGTATCATCACTATTCTCATAGTGGCCTCCTATTCCTTTACCAATGCTAAGGAAGCTATTCTCAATAGAACCTTCAGCCAGTTAACCTCCGTAAGAGTGATTAAATCCAATTTACTGGATCAGTTCTTTTCTAATTGCATTAAGGAAATACAAATAGCAAAATCATCCTCCGATATCATTGAAATTACCAAGCAACTAAACCAGCTTAAAACAGATCCTTCTAAAAATTCCGATCTTATTCAAGAACATGAATTATTTATCAATCAAATTCAGGAGAATTTTTATCATCGGATTTTTATCATCGGAGAAAATCAAAATATTTGCACCTTAAAAGCTGGCAAAGAAAAAGACCAAGAACTTTCTGATATTCTAAATAATCAACAATTACTTCATCCTGACGATCTCAATATCACTGATATTCAAAAGCTAGACAGTAGTTTATCTGTCTTGAGGATTTCGGCTCCAATAACAGATGACACTGGCCATAAACTCGGGATGATACTTTTTGAAATCTCGTCCAACTCCATCGACTCCATCATGCTAGAATACAATCCTGCTCATGGTTTAGGAATTTCGGGGGAGTCTTATTTAGTTGGACCAGACTATTTATTAAGATCCTCCTCTAGATTTCAATTCAATTCTGTTTTAAAAACAAGAGTAAAAACTCGGGCAGTTGAGCAAGCTTTAGCTGGACAAGCAGGAATGGATATTATTGAGGATTACAGAGGAATAGAAGTATTGAGTTCCTATGGGAAATTAGATCTTCCACAGCTCGATTGGGCTATTCTCTCAGAGATAGATTATAAAGAAGCTACCATACCTATTTATCGAATCCGAAACGAGATCATCTTTATCAGTATCTTTATTTTCTTTCTGGTTTTGGCTGTTATTTATATTCTATCACGTAGAATCACCATTCCCATTCAGAATCTCAATCAAGCCGCAAAGGCTATTGGAGCCGGGAATTTGAATATCGATATAAAAACCAATCTCAATGATGAAATTGGAGAGCTCACCAACTCTTTCAATCAGATGGCTCTGGAATTAAAAGCGGAGCGAATAAAGAGCTTAGGATCGCTTATAGATGGACAAGAAACAGAACGTCAAAGGCTATCTAGAGAACTTCACGACAGTCTGGGTCAATCTTTAATTGGCTTAAAACTAAAATATGAAAGTTGCATTAATCGCTCTGAGATAAATGCAAAAGAGCAGAAGAACTTCACCGAATTGGCGCTGTTATTTGACAGTACCATTGAAGAAACCAGAAGAATCTCCAATAACCTCATGCCTGCTGCACTTAAGGCATTTGGTCTATTCTCTGCCATCAGACATCTTTGCAATGAGATTGCTGAAAGCAGTAAAATAAAGATCCATTTAGACATACTAGGCAAAGACCATATTCTCGATGACAAGATAAAAACTTATGTTTTCAGGCTCACTCAAGAAGCCATTACCAATATCCTGAAACATTCACAATCGAATGAAGCGTGGATTTTAATTCACATCCATTTATCTGAGATAAAACTACAATATAAAGATGATGGAATTGGTTTTTCTATGGATGAATCCATTAAATTTACCAGCCATGGAATTAACAATATGAAAGATAGGGTGAAGCTTCTTTCTGGCGACATCCAAATTATTTCTGCGCCACAAAAAGGAACAGAAATCAATATCAGCATTCCATTAAATACAACAGAAAATGAATAAGATTAAAATCATACTTGTAGACGATCACCAATTGGTTAGAGATGGTATAAAATCATTAATTTCTGATAGTTTTGGTATTGATATTATTGGAGAAGCCTCAAATAGCGTGGAACTTTTTAAGCAACTCCACCAAGTGATGCCCGATGTTATTTTAATGGATATTTCTTTACCTAATATGTCTGGCATCGAAATCACTAAAATCTTAAAAAAGGACTATCCCAAGATAAAAATCCTCATGCTCTCCATGTATACCTCTGAGGATTTCATTTTTAATGGACTTAAGGCTGGCATTAATGGATACTTACCCAAAAACACCACTCGCGACGAGCTCCTTTTGGCCATAGAAGAAGTTCATAATGGCCGTGAGTACTTCAGCAAATCTATTTCCAATATCATATTGAAAAGCTTTGTGAATAGTGCCAAATATGGTAATAATGCCAATGACGATAAAATGAGTATTCTCACCAAAAGAGAGACGGAGATCTTAAAATTGGTGGTAGAAGGCGTCAGCAATCAGCATATCGCGGATCAACTTTTTATCAGTATTAGAACTGTAGAAACTCATAAAACCAGCATCATGAAAAAGCTAGAACTCAATAATACCATAGACTTGGTGAAATTTGCCATCAAAAATAAAATCATAGAATTATAGAATTTATTCCCTTTTACACAGGAGGTTCATCACTACAAAACCTCCTCCTTCCTTGATTCACCTAAAAAGCTACGGAGTCCCCGTATCTGAGAATACGCGAGCGCCTAATTGTCTATTTTCCTGATCCTCCTCACTTTTGCTACAATCAATTATAAAATTTGAAGCAATGAGAAGATATAAAATGATGATGGTTTTAGTACTGGCATTTACCATGTTAGGAACGAACTTATCTTGGGCACAAGAGGAAACGACAAGCGACGAAAGTCCCTTGAGCTTAAATGTAGACTTAATGAGTAGGTATATTTGGAGAGGTCAGGACTTTGGGGCGGCACCAAGTATTCAACCTGGTATTAGTTATAGCAAATGGGGATTCACATTAGGAGCTTGGGGAGCCTATACCTTAAATAATGTGAATACTGGAGTTCAAGAAGCTGATTTATACTTAAGCTATAGCATTAATGATATGTTTAGCGTAACAGTAACCGATTACTTCTTCCCTGATGAAGCATCCGATTATAATTATTTCGATTATAAAGACAAATCTACGGGTCATGTATTTGAAGGAACCATAGCATTCAATGGAACTGAAAAACTTCCTCTATCTATTTTACTAGCTACCAATTTCTATGGCGCCGATGCCAGAAGAATGAATGATGATGAAACTGTAGGTAGCATCCAATACTCCACCTATGCTGAATTGGCCTATGCTTTTAAACACTTCGATTTGTTTATGGGTTTTAACCTAACAACTCCAGATGCAGACAAAGGAGAATCAGGATATTATGGAGATTCTTTTGGTGTGGTAAACCTTGGTATTTCTGCTAGTAGAGAAATTAAAATTACCGAGAATTTCAGTTTACCATTAAATATAGCCCTCATTACAAACCCACAAAAAGAAAAGATTTATTTAGTTGCTGGATTTAATTTCTAAGCAATTTATTAACCAAATACAAAAAATAAAATCATGGATTTCAATACAGGAACAACAACATTTATGATTCTTTGTACCAGTTTGGTCATGCTGATGACACCTGGACTTGCATTCTTCTATGGAGGATTAGCAGGAAAAAGAAACATCTTAGGAATTATGATGCAGACCTTTGTATCATTAGGAATTACCACAATGATGTGGGTAATGGTGGGCTATTCGCTTTGCTTTAGCGGTGGAGAAGGCGGAATTATTGGAAATTTCGATTGGGCTTTCTTAGCTAATATCCCTTTTGACAACCCCTATGCAGGCGCAGATGGTCAATATCCAGAATACATCTTTATTGCTTACCAAATGATGTTTGCCATCATTACTCCAGCCCTTATTACAGGAGCTTTTGTAAACCGTGTCACTTTTAAAGCCTACCTTATCTTCTTAGTAGTTTGGCAGTTATTTGTTTACTATCCTTTCGTTCACATGATTTGGGGTGGTGGACTATTAGCAGAATGGGGTGTACTTGACTTTGCTGGTGGAATTGTGGTACATGCCACAGCAGGTTTTGCAGCCCTTGCCTCAGTTATCTATGTTGGTAAAAGACGTGATACACAAACTCCTCCAAACAGTATTCCTTTGGTAGCCATTGGTACTGGTTTATTATGGTTTGGTTGGTATGGCTTTAATGCCGGTAGCGAATTAAAAGTAGATGCCATTACTACAGCGGCCTTTTTAAATACAGATGTAGCAGCTTCTTTCGCTGCCATCACTTGGTTAATTATAGAATGGACCAGAGAAGGTAAACCTAAGTTTATTGGACTATTAACTGGTGCTGTAGCTGGTTTAGCAACCATTACTCCTGCCGCAGGATTCGTTCCACTTTGGGCAGCTATGGTTATTGGTATTATAGCTGGTTTTGGATGTTACTGGGCCGTTCATTTAAAAAACAAATTAGGATGGGATGATGCATTAGATGTTTGGGGAGTTCACGGAATGGGTGGAGTCTTTGGAACCATTGCGTTAGGAATATTCGCCTCAACAAGTATAAATAGCCAAGCAGGCTTATTAGAAGGAGATACAGCCTTCTTCGTAAAACAATTAGTTGCTGTAGTCGGTGCTTCTGCTTATGCATTCCTTTTCACTTATGTAATGTTGATAGTAATCAATTTTATCACAAGAGTAAAAGTGACCGACGATGAAGAGCATTTAGGCTTAGATGAGTCCCTTCATGGAGAGAAAGCGTATGACGAAGGTGCTTTATAGATTAGTGATTTGATTTATTAACCTCGGAACACGTATGCTGGTCCTCAGCATAAACCCCATTTAACAGTGATGTTAAACAGAAAGGGCTGCATTGGCAGCCCTTATTTTTTATCTATCTTTTCTATTGAATAAGCTTATCTATCTTCCCAAAACCTTCAACATCTGATAATGATTTCGAAGAGCAACAAAGAAAGTTCTTTCCACATAATAGGGTAGCTCATATTTTTCTGCGGTCTCTTTCACCATTATGGATAGTTTTCTATAATGCACATGACTAATTTGCGGAAATAAATGATGTTCTACTTGAAAATTCAAGCCTCCAATAAACCATGAGAAGAATCTACTTTTAGGTGAATAATCAGAGGTGGTCATCAATTGATGAATGGCCCAATTATTATCGATATGTCCTTCTTCATCTGGCAATGGATATTCGGTTGTAGTCATCACATGAGCCGTTTGGAAAACGATTCCTAAAATAAAACCACAAACAAAATGCATGATAAAAAAGCCTAAAACCACCCAATACCAAGCGATAGGAATAAGAATGATTGGAAGCACTAAAAACAAGCTATAATACACAACTTTAGCCAAAATCAAATCTAAAAACAAGAAGGTATATGATTTGTTTTTATTCACCACCACTCCAGCTTTCTTGTATCCATAAAGCTGTTTAAAATCCTTATAGATAACCCAGGAAACAGTCATTAAACCATAAAAAAACCAAGCATAAATATGTTGGAATTTATGGATTTTGTAAAGCGGTTTGTGAGGAGAAAAACGGAGGATGCCTACCGGAGAAATATCTTCATCATGACCATCGATATTGGTAAAACCATGATGCATGGTATTGTGTTGGTGGCGCCAATTGGTAGGAAAGCCTCCTAAGAAATACATGGACTTACTCATTAGCGAATTCACCCAAGCTCGTTTGGAAAAAGAACCATGATTGGCATCATGCATTAAACCCATTCCTACGCCAGACATTCCTATGCCCATAATCGTCCACGCCAATAGCGTTCCTCCAACAGAAGGAATCCAGCCTAAGAGCATCATCAATAATGGAATCAGGTATAAACTTCCCATCACCACTGCTTTAAATGCCAGATTGAAGTTGCCGTATCTTGATAAATTATTGTCCTCAAAGTAAGCTTTGGTATTCTGCCTGAGTTCTTTAATAAAATCAGTATGTAGTTTCGATGTGAATTTTATTCTTGTTGTAGCCATGCTATTCTTCTATTTAGGTATTTGAATGCAAAAATAGAATTATATTTATAGTATGTCAAGCTGAATGAGAACCTTATTGTTAATGTATACTAAATGAAACGCTTGACCGAAATATAAATCAAGGTCAAGCGCTCTACCTTATTTTTTTATAAATTTTGTAGTCACGGTTTTATTTCCATTCTTAGCTTTGAGCAGATATACTCCTGGCTTAAGATCTGCAATGGGAATAGTTTCTCCAGAATTTAATAATTGCCTTTTTATCAAACTCCCGTGGATATTATATATCTCGGCTTCAATTATTAATAAATCTTCCATGTTAACCTTAAGAATATCATTTGCTGGATTCGGATATAAAGACAATTCTGTTCTTAATTGATTTTCGATACTCAAAACATTTTGTTCAGAATAATAGTAAATATCCTTATCGGATAGTTCTATCTCATTGCTGTTCATATTTAGATATGAATACTCAATATTGAGAAGCATATGATTGAAATAATTAATAAATCTGCTAGAGGGGTCATCAGAGATATTATCTATTGGCAAGAATAATTGCTCAAATGTAAAATCATTATTATAAGCCATGCCCTGGGCGGAATATTCTATCCAAGCATTTTCTTCAGTATCCCAAGCAAATCCTTGTTCTATTGAAAGGTTCCCTTCTTCATCATAATTAAATTCTACTTTCCCTGTGTTCACCCATTCACCGGTTTCTTCATTAAGAAGATAGGTAATGGACTCATATTGTTGCCAATCACCATTACATTTCCCAATTTGCTGGAAATTATTAAACCAGCTTTCACCATCCCAATAATATCGAAATTCTTCAAATTGTAATAGCTCTTCATTCACCGCATAAGTATCTTTTGAATAAGCGTACCATTCCTCATATTGTTCATACATGATGACTTCAGTGAGTTCACCATCCTCAGTATAATTAAAAACTGCTTTTTCATAATAAATTCCATCTTCGTCTTCATATTTAATAAGAGCCTCTTCCACTAGACCATTCTCACCATAGGCAAAATCTATCAAGATTTCTTCTTCCCATGTGGAATTCATCTGATTATAATAGGATAGACTTTGTTGACTCAATCTATTATTTTCATCATAAAAATAATTTTGTTTCTCTTCACCAACCCATTCATCTTCCCAGTATAAATAAAGCATTTCGCTGAGTAGGCTATTATCTAAATAAGTATATAAAATCCTATCCTCAGTATTCCATTGCCCTTGATCATAGTCATCAGTAATAATACTATCAAGCCTTTGCAAGATAGCTTTGTTTACTTGACTGGTATTATTCAAATTCAGCTGATTAACCAGAGAGATTTGTTTTTTAACTTGAGCACTCAAGTCATGCGATTTAGAATCTATCTTCAAATTATTTTGGCCTATAACCAGTAGAGAGAATAAAAGAAGAGCAAAAAGTGTAAATGTGTTTTTCATAACTTTAATTATTAATTAATAATCAAATATAATATAATTATATAGCGTTATGAAAACATTTAAGGATTATTAAACTAAATTTTACTTTTTTTGCTTAATAAATCACAACTTAAGACCGTTGCATGGTAATTAACAAAATAAATCACCTTATATAATTGTATATCAG
>NZ_JABKCA010000117.1 GCF_013166655.1 Lentimicrobium sp. L6 | reverse complement strand
TTACAAAATAATATACTCATATACAACTATTTGTGAACTAAATGGGTAACCCTATCTAATAATATCATGACAATAAAAGCAAAAGTGGCTCCTAGGATACTAACAAATTTTGGTATTTTAAAGGCAGGGCGAAAATCTGAGCTAGACCAGCTTTCTATGGCAGATGCTAAATTTAAAAAAGCATAGGTGGTTATAAAGAACATGGAAACAATTCGTGCTATTACATCTAATTGTCCAATCAAAATACCTGCTTCTGCAATTAGGAAAGCCATAAGGAGTGCATTTCGAGGCTCGTTGGTTTTTCCAGTTCCTTTAGCAAAAAACTTTGGGACTATTTTATCCATTGCGATGGCCTGAAGAATGCGAGGAGCGCCCAGTATACTTCCTAAAGCAGACGATAAGGTGGCTCCCCAAATTCCGATAATCACTAATACAGGAACCAAGGATATTTTAAACAGTATATCTTGATCATTCATTAATGCTTCGGCATCGACAGTGAAGGTATAGAAAAATGCCAATCCTATATAAACTACCAAACCTACGCCAACAGCTGCCATGGCTCCTATGGGTAATGATTTTTTCGGATCCTTTAAATCTCCAGACATCGAAACTCCAGCTTCAAAACCAGTTACTGCAGGAAAGAATATTCCAAAAAGAATCATAAATGGTGCGGCATTAACCATTGGTTCCCAATGAATTTCTTTTGGTGTAAATTCATGGTGACCAAAAAAGATAGAAATTAAAGAGAGGACAATAGCGACCATAATAAAATACTGAGATTTTATGGCCAAACTTGTACTAATGAATGTTATGGTAGTCACAATGATTAATATGGTGGTTCCCGCTATTCGAATAGAATTGATAGAAGAATCCATATCAAAATAGGCAAGAAAACTCTCTGCAAATCCAATGAGATACAAACTAACACTGAAGGACAAACCCACAAATAGCGCCAAACCAAGAGTACCTCCAATTGGTAATCCCAAACTCCGTGAAATCATGAAATAGGTTCCTCCTGTTTTTACTGTTTTATCAGTAGATAAGGAAGCAACACTTAAACTAGTAGTTATGGAAATAATATGCGCTATTATAATAATAGCAATAGTATTTATTAATCCCGCCTGCCCTAAGATAGTAGGAAAGCGTAAATACATAATAACTCCCAAAATTGTTAAAATGGAGGGGGTGAAAACACCACTAAAAGTTCCGAATTTTTTAATTCTTGACATATTATTTATCTATAAAAACAATGACTACTAATGCCTTGGGCACTAGGGTAATACTTTAAAAATCATCCAGCCGAATATGGATTTCTTTTCGTCAAATGTATATATTTTTCAATTTGAGTTTACAAATCACTAACTTTATTGTTTTTTTAATTTTATCTATAATTTTAGGAACTAGATCGGCTTTACAAGTCATTTTCTCTTTAAGAGGGTTTACATTATTTCTTTTCTAATACTGAAAGGCTAATCAGCTAAGCTAAACATATTCAATCTTAAATCGATGATAATCTGTAAATGGAAGTTTAATTCAAATAGTTATTAGGTGTTGAAGAATTAAGATCCATAGAAATAACAATAGTCTGATAAGCCACATAAAATGAATTGAAAACTTTTTTCTTTGCTAAAGCAATTCTAATATTAGTAGTCTGTTTGATTTAAGGAGACTAAATTATCCGGTATAAATTATTGTGCTATTCGAATTTATTCTTTATTAAATTCAAGTATAAATGCAAACGTTAAGATAAAACCCAAGGCAAACTCATACTTTCAGTTTTAATTAAAAAATCAACGATTAAATTAAAAAAGAAAAAGCTGCCCACTAATTCCACTAATTTTCACAGATTATTTCTACAAACAGAGTACAGCAAAGCTGAACTTTGTTTGCAATCTGTGTTAAATTGCGGAAATCTGTGGACAAATTAAAAGTATGCGTTTGCCCTGAGATAAAACCCAATAGAATTTTATTTTACCTAAAGTGATTTATTTAAAAAAATATAAATATCAAATTAAGAAGTGAAGCCTTATTGTATGGCTGTTATTCAGTTTGATACAATAAAACTATTCTATAATTGGACACTGTAATATTTATTTATCTTTGTTTTAAATTTTTAAAACTGGCTTAATGAGACATAATTTTACAATACTTTTAGTAATACTTTCTTTTTCCTTTTTATTCTCAGGTGATTTGCTTGCCCAAAAAAAGGAAAATCTAGA
Source organism: Lentimicrobium sp. L6 (assembly GCF_013166655.1). NCBI lineage: Bacteria > Pseudomonadati > Bacteroidota > Bacteroidia > Bacteroidales > Lentimicrobiaceae > Lentimicrobium > Lentimicrobium sp. L6. The sequence continues at coordinate 7,360 of NZ_JABKCA010000117.1, read as the reverse complement.
AGGGATTGAAATTGGAATGATGGCTCCAGATATTGAGCTTCCATCTATTGAAGGGATAACCATCAAGCTTTCCCAACTAAAAGGAAAGGTGGTTCTTATCAATTTTTGGGCAGCATGGTGTGCCCCTTGTCGTAAAAAGGTTCCTGCACTGCGTGAGATATTAAATACTTATAAAGACTCAGAATTTGATAATGGAGAAACTGGCTTTGAAATATTTTCTGTATCACTTGATAAAAATGAGATCTCATGGAAAAATACAGTGGTAAAGGATAGTATAATAGATTTTATTAATGTGGGCGATATGAAAGGCTGGGACTCACCTGCAGCAAATGCATATCATATTAAGAAGATTCCCTCAAGTGTATTAATAGATGGGGAAGGAAAGATTTTAGCTATAAATTTAAAACCAAAAGACTTGGATAAAAAACTGAAGAAGTTGAAAAATGGTTCTTGGTTTTGGTTCTAAGCTATAATCTCAAATCTTAGAATACATTTTCCTGAGGACTTTTTTTTAGATGATTTCATAGTTTGTAAATTTGATATATAATACATGTTATTACTTTTATTTTATTTGTTTCTGGCTCTGTTTGTTTCATTCCTATGTTCCATAATGGAAGCAGTGCTTCTCTCTACTCCTCAATCCTTTTTGATAGTTAAGCAGGAAAACGGAAATGCTTGGGCAAAAGGATTTGTAGATCTGAAAAGCAATATTGATAAGCCTTTGTCTGCAATATTATCATTAAATACAGTAGCGCATACCATTGGTGCAGCTGGTGTTGGAGCGCAAGCAGTTGCTGTTTTTGGGGCGGCTTCTTTTGGCCTGGTATCGGCCATATTAACCATTTTGATTTTGGTAATTACAGAGATAATCCCAAAAACAATTGGAGCTAGATACTGGAGGAACCTGGCGAAGATTTCATATCAAATCATTAAATTCATGATTATTATTACCTATCCATTGGTTGTGATGTCAGCAGTGATTACTAAACTTATTTCAAAAAATAAGCAAGAGGAAACTACCAGTAGAGAGGAAATCGCTGCCTTAGCAAATATAGGAGCAGATGAAGGCGTTTTTTCAAATAAAGAGCATAAAATTATTCAAAATGTACTGCGTCTCAAGAATGTGAAAGTAACAGAAATAATGACTCCAAGAGTTGTTGTTGCAGTTGCAGATGAGGAATTATATCTCAGCGATTTTTTCAAGAATAAAGATTACCTAAAGTTTTCCCGTATTCCAATCTATACCGAAAATGATGAAAACATTACAGGCTATGTTTTTAGACAGGAAGTATTTGAAAAACTGGCAGAAGACCAACATGAATTAAGACTCAAAGATGTAAAACGAGAGATTGTTGTTGTGCCAAATAGCATTGTATTATTTACTTTATGGGAAGAACTATTGGATAAAAAAGAGCATATTGCTTTAATTGTAGATGAATATGGTGGTTTAGACGGAATTGTAACGATGGAGGATATTATAGAAACATTGCTTGGGCTTGAGATTATGGATGAAAAAGATACCATTGTTGATATGCGAAAATACGCGAGGGAACGATGGAAGGAAAGACAGTCGAAATATAATAATATTAATAAATTAGAAAAGCAAGACTAAGATAAAAGCTAGATTTATACCTGGTTGGAAACTGGTTTTAAGTAGCCTGTTATGAGCGTTTTGTGTAATAGGTGGAAATAGCAAAGATTGATGTTGCAAATGATCATCCTAACATATTGCCGCTGTTATTATAATTCATCCTCGTTTTAATGACAAACTGGGGTTCGGAAGAGAGTCTATTAAATACATTTGAGGTTTCAGAAATAATCGATCAATAATTGCTACTCGCGCGATACTTTAATGCAACCAGATGTTCAATAATTATAAGTTTTTGTTTTTCATAATCTGCAGAACTTTTGTAAGTACATCCTAATGCATCAGCCAAATTATTAAGTCCTGTATCTGTGTCTGGATATTCTGTTCCGTTATATTTGTATGTACAAGAGGAGCCCGTTATACAGCAAACTTCTACATTCTTTTCTTCCCCACAATTAAGAACTTCATTCATATCTTGCTGTTCGCAGCTTTCATCATTCTCTTCTTCACATGCTGAGAATGATATTGAGATTAAAGCTATCATTGCAAAGGCCGCCAATAATTTTAATATTTTCATAGGTTTTGTATTTAGTGCATAGCTAAAATAAAGCTAAATGATTAAACAAAATTAAGTATTTTTCAGAATCTAAGTCCTCTTATTTTAAATTTATTCTGGTTTTGTGTTATAATGGATGTTTTTGGGGAAGAAGATGAAGTCAAGCATTTTCTTTTGTACTCTAATCTTATTCATCATATCATCTCGACTGTCCTTTGAATCAAGACCCACTTTTGATTTCCCGTCTGTAACTGCATATCTGATTTTTCTAGAACTTTTTTTAAGTGACTTTTTATCTATTTCTTCTCCGCTTTCGTTTTGTTTTTTGTTTCTTTTTTGCGATTTGCCGAAGAGGATGTTGCTCAAATGCATTTCCATGTGATATTCACTGTCCCCTTCCAGACTTTGCATCCCAAAAGCGGCTATATCCATGGCATTACTAACGATATCTGTTCTTGGAACATAAAGCTTGTTTTTAAACATGAAAATATTACTTCGTAAGGTTTTAAATTGGATATTGTCGAGTTCTTTAATGCTTGTGAATTTTGAAATCTCCTGTGCTGGAGGATAATTATAAACACCTCCTTGTTCTAGTTTAAGATCCCCACTAATCATCATTTTATCAATTCTTACCGAATCATCAATAGGCACAAATGTATTGATGTCAACAGATAATAATCCACTTATATTATCGTAAGTGATTAATGAATCCATTCCAAAATTATCCATGTCCTGTAATAGTGTTTGCATATTCATATTACTGACTACATTATGGGTGGAAACAGATTGTGTGCCATCTTTTCTAAGCTTATAATGAACCGAATTACTCATCTCACCTTCGAATACCTTAAAGTTAAATTGATCTAAAATATATGAGCTGTCGGTAAATTTAAAAAGGGAGGACATATCGTGGATATGGAGTCTATGGATATTGAAATCATCAAGAAGCATTGAATCTATGATAACACTATTTACCGAGGCTGAGCCATGAATTAAATAGGTCCAGTTTTGTTTTTCCTGAGGAGTGTTTTCTTGGGAGTGTTTTTCTGCTTCGGAATTGCCAAGATTCATTAGGTGTTTAAAATCATCAAGATAGAAATCTCCAACTTTGATATTGCTATGAACATATAGTTCTTTTTCTTGATTCAGAAGAACGGCTTTGTATAAGTTGATGATTTTGCTAGAGTCTGTTCCCAGTTGTAAACCATTATAGTTTGCTGAAAAATGATTGATACTCAAGCTGTCATTTTCTAAATGAATTTGAGCGGAGATACCATTCATATTCATAGTTGAATCTGGGAATGTCATGGCAATGTTGTTTAGCTTTAAATCAAAACTACTTTTTTCGAAAAGTATGTGCATTAATTGCGAATCCAAAGAATCAAGATTGACCTTTCCTTGAGAAGTGATATAGGCATGTGCTAGTCCTGACATGTCCTTCACCATTGAATCTGGTACAAAGGGCATTAACTCATCAAATTGCAGGGTAACATTGGTTTTAATCTTGAATTCTGGGCTTTCAAAATTGTTTATTTCTCCACTGCCAGTGAGTTTATTCCCTCCATTTTGAATGATAAATGAATTTATTTGTGCACCCATGTGAATAGGGTCGCTAAGTTTTCCATTTAATAGAGTTGATAAAGAGGAGTTGTTTAGATTGATATTAAATGCTTCAGATTTTAAACTCAGTTGTTCTATTTGGATTTCTTTTGTTTTTGATTTATGAGGTGTGTAATTAATTTGACTGCTAAAATGCTCTATTGGTATTGAATCAAATAGTATAGCTGAAAACTCCTTGAATTGAAGGGAAATAGTACTGTTATCCATTATGTCATCTATAAAATCATCGCTGTATTTTTCGGGGATGATGCCTTTTGTATTAATCTCTGCGACAATATTCCCGTTCATGCTTTTTGCAAAATCGTCAGGAATTAAGTTTTCAAATTCAGCCGCATTTAAATATGAAATGGAGTTGATATGGTAGTTGGGGTTGTGAAAATCGGATAGGCTTCCTACCATTTGTATGTGGCTCAGTGGACTAATCAGTTCATGATGTTCAATATGAATGGAAGCCTCACTCATATCCATCTTTTGGCCTGTATTAATGTGTGCTCTTAGTTTTAAAGTATCAATTTGAGGATAGTCAATGGATAGAATCTTTATGTTGTTTAAGTTTACTTGGGCATCAACAACTGGTATCATGGTGGAATCGGCCATATCTCCTTTAATAGTCCCAGAAATATCCAATATGCCTTCGATGTCGAGGATGCCATATTGTTTCATATAGCCTGAGGGTAGATAATTCTCTATAACATTAAGATCTAGTCTTAATGATTCAATTATAGCATCCACTGTGATGGTGTCCATATAATTAAAAACTCCTTTTACTCCTAAATAGATACCATTGCTTTCTAATGCCAGTTTGTTAAGCTCCAATTTTTCGTCATTATAATTCGCTTTTAAATCTAAGCGAATGGGTTCTATTTGAGGAAGGCTTGTGTTCTGGACTAAGCTGATATATTCTTCGGGAGCATATTTTTTCAAGATATTCAAGTCCAGAGTATATGCATCAATGACGGCATCTATTCCAATGTCATCATTATTGCTGACAGTTCCCATTATACGCAAAACAATGCCTTCACTATTGATGTTGAGTTGGTTGATTATGGTTTCGTTGTTTTCAAATTCCAAATCGAAAGCTAGTTTGCAGGATTCCATTTGATCTACCTTTGTATCTTCGAACTGACAATGGCTTAGAGTAAAGGAACCATTGGCTTTCCCATTATAATAATTGTTGTTTGTTTTGGCTTTTATAGTGATTTCAGGAATAGTAATCTGTGATCCAATATCTGTAATACTGTCATAATAATTAATATGAATGTTTTCCAAATTAAATCTCTCTGCACTAAAGTCGAGGCCGCTTGTAAGAGTATCTTCTGTATTTTCATTATTAGAATCTATCGATTCGTTTAAGAGAAAGTCGATATTTGACCTCCCATTTTTATCAATGATATATTCAAAATCTAATCCTGCAATTTCCAATTTGTCAATGGTGTAAATTCCAAACATTAGATCCCAAGAGTTAAGGCCCACTTTTAAGCTATTGATGAAGAAAAGCGTGTCGCTATTTTGGCTTTGGGGTTCACCGATGTATAATTGGTTTATTTCGGCAGTCAGCCTAGGAAAAGAAAATAGAGGGTTAAGAGAAACCTTGCCTATGGACATGGGAGCGTTTATCTCGGTCTCTAATTTTTCGATGGTAAAGGATGCTAATTTGTCTTCATATATTTTGGCAACCACTACGGTTATCATCATGAAAAGAATTAATGATAAAATAATCAAGCCTGTTATTTTTATGAACTTATACAGAATTTTCATGCTCCCCTTTGTTTTGATTTTGAATGCTGGGCATCAAGTTAATTTAACATCCATCTTATTAATCTTTCAAAGGTAAAATAATTTCTGTTTTTTCTCGTCAACATTTCTAAAATTAATGGGAGACCTACTATTATTTTGAGGGTGTTGAATGTTGACTTCACTAAGGTTTCCATCATTATTCCTTTTCAATAACTTTTAGTTCAATCAAGGCATAAACAATATCTAATATTTCTGAAATCTCACTTTCTTCTACATCAGCTTTTCGCATAATGGTAGCTACGCTTTCAAAATAGGCAGTTGGAAATGGTAAATGAAATAAAAACTTCCCTTGTGGTTTAGTGAGATTTATTTTTCTTTCGGTACGTTCACGGCCTTTTCCTATCCAAACAGCAACACTACTGAAATATTCATTATTGCGGGCGGTGTAAAAGTTTACGCCAGCGTTTTTATGTTCACGAATATGCATGGTACTGTGATCTTGTGGGTCTGTTTTGGTTCCTAGTACTTCTAAATCTAAATCAATAGTAATTCTGTTTACTAGTAATGTATATCTATTATAGGGTCTTTTCTTCTCATATACCTCCTCCTTTTCTAGAATACCTAGCTTGGTCATGGCCTCGAGAAAGTCCTGAGCGGTTTTAATATGCAAATTAAGTCTTGATGCTGCCTCAGATGATGATATACTTCTGTAGTTCACCAGTAATTTGAAAAACTCCTCTGTATATTCTTTTGCCAAAAATGAGCCCAATATTGCTGCTTCTTTAAAAGTCATGACTTGTGATTTTAGATTATAAATTATGCGAAAAAGTCTGATTTTACAGTGTTAAGCTTATCTATGATTCTGACTTCTTCACCTTTGCGATAGTCATCTAAGAACTCAATAAATAAGTTTCCAAGATTATTGCAGAGTTGGTCGAATGCTAGGTTTTCTTTATAAGATAGATAGGTTTTTCGAGAAATATGTACACTCACTTGACCAGTAGGGTCAAAGGCGATCCAAGTGTCTTGTATTACATTAAAGCCAGACCGAACGAGCAAGCCCATAGCTGCATTATTATTGGTTGGAATAAGGTATATTTTATCCCCATCGCTATAATGGATGCAAATGAGGTTTTTGCGTAAATATGCCACCATGGCCAATATCTCATCTTTAGTAAAATCGATTTCCCTAACCGGGAATGGGCGTTCGGTATAGGCATCGTTTGAGGATTCAACTCCTATGGCTGCAAGCTCTAAAATATGATTTCCTTTCCATCGGGTCTGGCCGGTAACCATCATATAGAAAAGCCAAATCCAGGAAAGAATCATCCAAACTAAAAAAAGTCTAGAGATAGGTGGGAATACGATTGGGTGATTGCCAGTGTGTTGAGTTTGTAGGGTAAATAGGACAAAGCCAAAAGCAAGAAGGTAAGAGGAGCTTACTAAATATACATTGCTTCTAGTTTGAAGATAATAGAACCCTAAGCTGATTAAGGCATAAATGATAATAATTCCTCCCAGCATTTTTAATCCAATTTCTATACCTAGAAATATAGAGGATAAGGCAAGTATGATAAAAGAAATGATGGCAGGGATAAATACTTTAATTGACGATCCTGATTTTAATTTTTTTATAGGTGACATAGCTTTTGTGTTTAATACTTGTTATTATATATACTTCATAAAATATGAACTATACAAAAGTACAACTATTTGTATTCTAATGTCAAGTGCTTAGGTATATTTTTATTTATTGCAAAAAAAAATGGCATGTTATTTATTATCAAAGGCTATCTAATAGCAAATTGGATAGGCTGACTCATGTTGTGCCACCTATACCGATGTAACTGTGCCACTCA
>NZ_JABKCA010000116.1 GCF_013166655.1 Lentimicrobium sp. L6 | reverse complement strand
CCAGTAACCAGTAACCAGTAACCAGTAACCAGTAACCAGTAACCAGTAACCAGTATGAACTCCACTAAGCCATTAGCAGAAATCCTTCGTCCACTTAATTTTGATGATTATATTGGTCAAGAACATCTAATTGGCGATAAAGGGATATTACGTCGTTCTATTGATGCTGGAAATACACCTTCTATGATTCTTTGGGGACCTCCAGGTGTTGGAAAGACTACTTTGGCTTTTATATTAAGTCAGAATTTGGATGTCCCATTTTACTCATTATCAGCTATTAATGCGGGAGTGAAAGCAGTTAGGGAAGTTATTGATAAAGCAAGTGCATCAGGACGTAAATCGGTTTTATTTCTAGATGAGATTCATCGCTTCAGCAAATCGCAGCAGGATAGCTTATTAGGAGCTGTTGAAACTGGGACTGTAACGCTAATTGGAGCCACTACTGAGAATCCTTCTTTTGAAGTGATTTCTCCGCTATTATCACGCTCACAGGTTTATATTCTGAAATCATTAGAAGAAAAACATCTTTTGCAATTAGTGGAAAGAGCTAAGACCTATTATTCAGAAGCTTTAAGTATAGATTTAGTGTTTACGGAAACGGCAGCTTTGTTTAGAGTTTCTGGAGGAGATGCTCGTAAACTCTATAATGCCATTGAACTGGTTGTTGGAACCTTTGGTTCTCAGATTAAAAAAATAGAGTTTACAGATGCTTTAGTCTCCGAATTGATTCAAAAGAATTTAGCGACCTATGATAAAAAAGGAGAAATGCATTATGATGTCATCTCTGCTTTTATCAAATCCATAAGAGGTAGTGACCCTAATGCTGCAGTTTATTGGTTAGCCCGTATGATAGAAGGAGGAGAGGATGTTAAATTTATTGCTCGTCGTCTTTTGATACTAGCATCAGAAGATGTTGGAAATGCTAACCCCAATGCACTTCTTCTAGCCAATGCCTGTTTCGACGCAGTGAGTAAGATTGGCTGGCCCGAATCGAGGATTATCCTCAGCCAGACTACAGTGTATTTAGCCAATAGCGATAAGAGTAATTCCACTTATGCTGCCATAAATCAAGCCCAAAGCTTAGTTAAGAAAACTGGAGATTTGCCAGTCCCACTGCATCTTAGAAATGCACCTACCAAGCTCATGAAGCAAATTGGTTATGGCGCTCATTATAAATATGCCCACGAGCATAAAAACAATTTTGTAGATCTAGAGTTTATGCCCGAAAGAGTTAAAGGAATCACTTTATACCAACCTGGTAATAATAAACGAGAGCAAGCAGATCAGCAAAAAATTAAAGAACGTTGGAAAGGCAAATATTAAGTCTATTTTTTGAGAGCACTAATTCTTTGTGATGTATATTAGTACATTAAATCTTTAATATTTATTTCCTTTTTATGATGATCACAATGTTTCATGACGCTCAACAACTATGCAATCCTTAGACAGTCGCCTATCGTTAAACAATTGTTAATCTGTAAGACAAAAGCAACGAAATCATTCTAATACTGTACTTTTAGATAGCCTATTTATAAAATCAAACCTATATCTAAATGAGAAAAGTAGTTTTAATGGCGTTTATTGCCTTAATTGTAGTGAGTTGTAAGCATGAGAGGGTAGTACCCGAGTCTTTAGAAACACCAACACAAAGTCTAAGCTGTAATAGTGATACTGTTTATTTTGTCAACGATATTCAACCATTAATCAATTCAACATGTGCAACCAGTGGATGTCATGATGCCGCTTCTGCAGAACATGGTGTAGATTTAAGTAGCTATATCAGAATTATTAAAACTGGAGAAGTAAAACCCTTTCGACCTGAAGATTCAGAACTATATGAAGTGCTTTTTGAGGATGGTGATGATTTGATGCCTCCTCCGCCAATGGCTTCATTGACAAGGGAGCAAAAAGAGTTAATCAGAAAATGGATTTCTCAAGGTGCAAAAAATAATCAATGTATTGAAGATTGTAATTTAGAATCGGTGAGTTTTGCAAATGATATTCAAACTATTATTAGTAATAACTGCGCCAGTTGTCATACAGGAGCCAATCCTGAAGGAGGGATTTTATTATCGAATTATACTGAGATTTCCTTTGTGGCCAATTCTGGATTATTGGTAAACGTACTATCAGGTTCAAATGGCGCTCCCCAAATGCCCCCAGGAGGATCGGTTAATGATTGTAATATGGACAAAATAACTAAATGGATTGAAGATGGAACACCGAATAATTAGACCGATATTTCTAGCAATTTTGCTTCCTCTGTTTTTTACAGCCTGCTATTATGATAATAAGGAAGATTTATATCCTTTTGATACTGAGACCTGTGATGTGAATAATGTCACTTATTCTGGAACTGTGAAACCCATCATGGAAGCCAGTTGTGTATCTTGTCATCAACAAAGTAATCCTTCGGGAGGTGTGAGGGTAGATACTTATGAAGAATTAAAAAAAGTAGCCGATGATGGACGTTTATGGGGTAGTATCAATCATGAAGGTGGATATTCTGCCATGCCACTTGGAGGTAGTAAACTGAGTGACTGTAGCCTTCTCCAAATTCAGAAATGGATTGCTGATGGAAGTCCAAATAATTAAAAGGAAGTTGGAAGTTAGAAGCTGGAAGTAGGTGGAGCATTTCTTCGGACTTCTAGCTTCGAACTTCGAACCAAAAAAGAGGTTAAAAATAATATTTTGACATCAAAATACATTAAAAAAAACAATAAAATCTAAATATATGCTGAAGAAAATAATTCTTGGATTACTACTCATAGGACTAATAGCTGGAGTTTATGGCTATTTCTTTATGTATAATAAATCGCATCCTGATTATCAAAATCTTGATGCAGAAATCAGTATTACGGCAAAAGAATTGTTTGACAAATGCAAGAATGAAGGAAAATCCCAAGAGTTCACAGGAAAGATTGTTGAACTATCTGGGACTCCTCAAGAGATAGAAAACAACGAGGGAGTTAAAACTATGGTTTTCGTTTATGACCAAGGAATGTTTGGTCCAGAAGGGGTAAGAGCGACTTTTCTAGCAGATTATAATGATGATTTAGAACTTCTAGCAATAGATAAGCCGGTGCTTCTAAAAGCATATTGTACGGGCTATAATGAAAGCGATGTGGTTTTAGAAAAGGCTTCACTAATTAAAAAATAATAAACTTAAAATCTAAGAAATGAAAAAGTATATATTTATAATGGCAGTGTTGATGATGGGGACTTCCATTTTTGCACAAAAATTCGTGACGAAATCTGGTCATATTCGATTCTATTCGGAAACACCAATGGAGACCATTGAAGCAGATAATAAACAGGTAAATTCTGCTTATGACCATGAAAATGGAGCTTTTGTTTTTAAAGTTCTCATGAAATCATTTGAATTTGAAAAAGCCTTGATGCAGGAGCACTTCAATGAGAATTATGTGGAAAGTGATGATTTCCCAAATGCATTTTTTAAGGGCAAAATTGTTAATAATGAGGATGTTGATCTGGAAAAAATGGGAGAGCTTCCTGTTAAAGTAAAAGGGAAATTAACCATACACGGAATGACCATGGATGTGGAAGCCGATGGTATGATGAATGTTCAAAAAGACATGATTTCGGCGACTTCGAAAATAATGATAGAACCTAAAGAATATGATATTAAAATCCCTGGAGCGGTGGTGAAAAACATAGCTGAAGAGATTGAAGTCTTTATCAATGTGGACCTAAAGAAATTATAGAGATAATTGCATATAAAACTATATAAATGAAAAGAATAGTACTATTTTTTGGATTAATGTTTTTTGGACTGATTTCCTCTTTTGCTCAAGATGATTTAATGGATATATTTGGCGAAGATGAAACCATAGATTATACATCTGCTACATTTAAAACCACACGTTTGGCTCTAGGATATAGTGTGGAGAATCCCGTAAAAAACGATATGATTTTTTTAATATCTCACCATTTTGGAAACATTAATGGAGGGGCTTATGAGTTTTTCGGGCTCGATCAAGCGACCATTCGTTTGGGTTTGGAATACGGAATTACTGACCGATTGACGGTTGGTTATGGTCGTAGTAGTTATAACAAAACATACGATGGATATTTAAAGTATAAAGTGCTCAGACAATCAAAAGGACTAAAGAAAATGCCTGTTACCTTGAATCTTGTGGCTGGGACAAGTATTAATACATTGAAGTGGGAGAATCCAGACCAAGAGAATTATTTCTCTAGCAGAATGACTTATCTTTTTCAAGCTATAGTGGCTAGAAAGTTCAACAAGAATTTGAGTTTGCAATTCATGCCATCCTTAGTTCATAAGAATTTGGTGGCTACGGCTAAAGACCATAACGATATTTTTACTATTGGTGCAGGAGGAAGATATAAATTCACCAAAAGAACCAGTATTAATGTGGAATATCATTATGTGATTCCTGATCAGATTCATTCTTACGATTATACCAATTCATTGACCATTGGCTTTGATATTGAAACAGGAGGACATGTATTCCAATTATTCTTCACAAATTCGGTACCTATCAATGTGACAGATTTTTTAACTCATACTACTGATAAATGGGGAAATGGTGATATATACTTTGGATTTAATATTTCTCGTATCTTTTCTTTTGGTGGGAAGAAGCATTAGAGAATTTAAATAAAGCAAGGATTAAGCCCGATGTAATTATATTATTGGGGGGGGGGCTTAGTTTTATACAATCTCCACCTCACTAACCCCATTGCTCTTTTTAATCAATTGAATTTGAGTAGGAATACGCTCTTTTAAATTCTCTACATGGGAAATGATTCCTATCATTTTTCCTTGTGCCTGTAGAGTTTCTAAAGTTGAAATTACTGTTTCTAGGGTGACATTATCTAAGGTTCCGAAACCCTCATCAATAAATAGAGATTCTATTTTCACATTGCTACTGGCTAGGTCTGATAATCCCAATGCTAAAGCTAAGCTGATGAGGAATTTTTCCCCGCCACTGCTGGTATCTACATAGCGTTCTTCATCGGTTTGATAATGGTCCACTAAATTAAAGTTCAATTCCTCTCCTGAGGCATAATGCTCCTTCATTTTTAAGGAATAGCGCTTATTGAGTTTGAATAAATGGATATTGGCTAATCCAATCAATGATTTTAAGGTAAGCCTTTGGACATAAGTATTAAAAGCATGTTTGGAACCACCCAATAAATCCATGAGATCCTTCCATTTTTTGACTTGCTTTTCTTGAGCCTCTATCTCTTTAAAGATTCCACTATTTCGCTCTTTTACCTTTTGATCATGGGCAACCTTTTGGGTGATTTCTCCAGAGCGCTTGAGTTTTTTATCTTTTTCTTCTTTGGCGAGTTCGGCTTGCTTCTCCGCTTCATCTTTCGCTAGTTCAAAAGTTTTCTGTTCTAATAATGCCTTGTATTCCTGTTTGTTCTTTTCTTCTAAAGCTTTTATTTCAATAGCTTTTTTATCGATTTCTGCTTTTTGCTTTTGTAAGACTTCTTTGATTTCACTTTCCAGTAAAGCAGCATTAATTTCTTCAATATCAAGAAACTGACTTGGGGTCAGTCGCTTTTCAAAGTCGGATTGGAAATCGCGAAGTGCTTTCTTTTTCTCAAATAAATCATTTTGGATACTCTTGGACTCCGTTGTGTTTTGGGTTAATGCGGTTTCGAGTTTTTGTTTTTCTTGTAGAGCTGATTCCAAATTTTTAGCAGCTAGCTTTTCTTCTTCTTCTAAAGTGACTCGTTTACTCTTTACACTCGTTTCGCTGGGTAAAATCTCGTTCCGCTCTTTATGGAAAGCCAAAATCTCCTGGTCTAAAGCCATTAGTTCTTTATTAGACTCCTCCAATTCTTTCTTTTTAGTTTGGAGCTGGACTTCGGTATTCTTGAGCTTGAGGTTTAGTTCATCCACTTGCTTTTTATAGGCTTCTTGAGATTTCTCTTGTTTCTTATACTTAGAGATGCCTTCCTGAAGATTCTTGATGAATGTTTCTGATTCATGAATACTCGGCCATTCCAATTGAAATTGACTGAGCTGCTCTTTTAAATGACTTTCAATCTCTTTGGTTTCTTCTAATAATTGAGCTAGCAGACTTTCTTTTTCTACCAGTTTCTCTATCAGTTGTTTATTGGCTCCCTCAACAGAAGCTATTTGCTGATTTAAGCTATGAAGTGTTTCATTCTTTTGCTGTACATCTTTTTCAACATTTGCTTTTTCTTTCTGAAGAAGGTGATATTTATCGATTTCAGTTTTTAAACCCGCTATTTCTTTTTCTATCTTCTCTTTTTGTTGCTCAATGAATTCAGTTTTCCCCAATTCAAAGTTTAGATGCAATAGCTCCGAATCTGATTTTACTTTTACAATATACTGATGGCCTTGTTGAAGCTGCTCTAGAAGGTGAGCTTGACTAGATTTTGCTTGAGTGACTTCAATTTCTACTTTACCTTTTTCTGATTGCAACTTTTCAAAAATCTCTTTTCGACTTTTTAGTTCTGCTTCAGATTCGGAAATATTCAAATCTTTATACTTTTCCACATAAGGATGAGATTCGGAACCGCATAGGGGACAGGCTTTTCCTTCTTCCAAGTTGGAGCGTTCCGCTTCTAAGTTTTTAATGGATTTTTCAAGATTTACTATCTTTTCCATATCCACAACAGCCATTCTTGCCTTCTCCAGGTCTAGTTTTGCTTTTTCATAAGACAGATTCAACTTTTCAATATGCTTTGTAATAGCCGTATTCTGAGCTTCTAGATTCAACATGTTCTTAGATAAGTCATTAAATTGTTGACTTAATTGTAAAGCTTTATCCCATTTATTCAAATCAAGCACCAACTGTTCTTGTTGCTTTAGTATTTTATCTAAATCTTTCTCTTTTAATTGTTTCGCATTGATAAGGAGTTTCTCCTGAATAGGGATCAACTCTGCTTTGTTTTTTGAGGAGGCCAAATGATAAGACTTCAGCTTTTCATTATTCTCAGCGATTTCTTGTTTATCTATACTAATCTGTTTAGCGCCTATTCCTGTTCGCTGCTGATGATCACGTAATTTAGCAAACTGAGTATTCCAAGTGGGCCAATGTGTTTCAATCTCCACTAAGGTTTTATGTTCCTGAATATACCGTTCTAGCTTCTGGATTTCAAGACTATATTTCTGCTTTGAATCCTGAAAAGATTTGATTTCATTTTCATGACCGAGAAGGCTTGATTTATTCTTCTTAAGAAGAATAAGGCTTTTCTCTTGAAGTTCTTTTTTGTTTGAAATTTGGCCATCCAACTGAGCAACTTTATCTAACTTTGGAATCCAATCTTGAAAGTTTTTCTTTTTCTCTTCAACTAATTTTAAATGATTAGCCTCCTCCTTTTTTATCTTTTCAATAAGAGGCTGTAGCTTTAATAAGTTCTCTTGTACAAGATGGAGCTTCTTATCTTTCAGTAATATAAACTCTTTACTTCGAGTAATTTCTCCAATAATATCCTTGAAAACCTCAGCTTTTTCATGTAATAAAAGCCGATGGAAATTAGGTTTATTTTGCTCAAACTCGATTTGCAGATTTTCAGCTCCTAATTTAATTTCCTTTTCTTGCAGCATTAATTCATCCGCTCTCTTATACCATTCGATAATCTTAGTCAGATTTAGCATTTCTAGATTCAAATGTGTGAGCTGCTCGTTCAACTTTTTTTCTTCTTCTTGAAGTGCTATTCTATCTTCACTAGAAAGTAAATCCTCATGATTAATACGAGCTTGTATGGCTTCTAATTTCTTCTTTTCATCGTATTGCTTTTGGTTGATGCCTTCCCCAATTTTCTTATAAATATCTTCACCGGTAATCTGTTCCAATAGGTCGCCTTTATCTTTGGCATTGGCCGATAGAAAAGAAGCAAATTCACCTTGGGCCAACATAGCAGAACGTAAAAACTGATTATAATTTAATTGTAAAACCCTTTCAACCTGTTGCTGAACCTCTCTTTTCTTCTCCGCAATAATTTTTCCGCTACTGATATTTTTCAAACGGACTTCCTCCTTGGGATTATTTAGCTTTTTGCCAGTTTTGGTAGCCAATCGCATGGTCCAACTGGCTTCATATTCTTGTCCATCATTTTCAAATAGCACTCTAGAAAAAGCTTCAACTGCACCATAGCTCACTACATCTACCAAACCAGCCTTAATATTCGATTTCTTAAAACGAGGAACCTCATGATATAAAGCAATGGTGATGGCATCTAGAATAGTGGTTTTCCCAGCTCCTGTAGAACCTGTAATAGCATATAATCCCACATCTTGAAAGTGAGCTTGCTCAAAATCGATGATGATAGGAATATCAGACTTTAGGGAGTTGATGTTTTGTAGCTCTATCTTTAAAATTTTCATAATAGCCTAATCTAGTATTCTCTAACCTTGTTTAAAATCTCACTAAAAGCATCCATAATCTCTTCATTCTCATCTAAATTAAAGTTTTGCTCTTCACATTTTAATTTGAATACATCAATAGGAGAGAGGGCTTTTATTTTTTTTGAATCATGGATCAACTGCTCTAATCCCATGGTGTTTCTTTGGTTCTTTAGTGTAACTTTTAAAATTTCCAAATCAAGTACATCAGCAGCCTTATGAATTTCAGCATAGCCCATATTGGCATTGGCTTCATTATCTAAAACTACTTCCACCCAAGGCTTTAGTTGATAAGAATTGCTACTGATAACTCCCAATTGTATGATACAAGATTTTAAATTCCCTGTCACTCTTATTACCACTCTAAATTGAGGAATGACAAACTCTTCAATACTACTGATATCCTTGCCTTTGGTTTCAATGACAAGAATTTTCTTATCCGAATTTATTTCGCTAAAACTCAAAATATAAGGAGAGCCGCAATAGCGAATATGGCTTACGCCACCTACCGTTTGAGCCCGATGTAAATGTCCTAAGGCGATATAATCAAAGGTTTTGGGGAAATCTTGTGCTCCAATATGACCAAGATTCCCAACATAAATATTTTGCTCACTTTCAGAAACACTTCCTCCCGCTGCAAATAAATGCCCCATAGCTATAATAGGTGTATTCTTACTTTTTATAGAATCGCAGTATTCTGCAATTTCTGTATAATGCTTAGTTAATGCTTTCTTATATCGTTCTGTTATCTCGTCAAAAGCTTCTCCAGCAACCGCTTTTCTAATGTCCTGATCACGTAAATAAGGGATGGCTGCAATAATGATTTCTTCAGAATTGCTATTTAATTTAAATACTTCGTCTTTAATATCTTCAGAGGCTTTACCCACTACTTTAATAGACAAAGCATTTAGAAGTTCTTTTGGAGCATTTAAAGTACCTGGAGAATCATGATTACCACCTATAATGACAATATGATTGCAATTGGTTTTGGTGAGCTGAACTAGAAAATCATAGTATAATTTCAAGCTTTGAGAGGAGGGCGTTCCATTATCAAAAATGTCTCCAGAAATTAATAATATTTCTATCTCATTATCAATGATATACTCATGTAACCAGGTGAGAAATAAAGATTGCTCCTCAAATTGTGATTGCTCATGTAGTCGATGTCCAAGATGCCAGTCGGAAGTGTGTAATAATTTCATTGGATTGCGTTCAATATAGTGATTTGAGATAATAAAATGATTTCAGAACAAAATTACAAAAGTTTTCTCCATTCTCTTTGTGTTTGGGAAATAATACAATCTTAAGGTAAAAAGAAAACCAAAAAACTATTGATATACCCTCAATAGTTTTTTAATATCTTAAAAACGAACTTAATAATATCTACTTGAGAAAGCCTACAATTATTTTGAAGCTGGAAGATTTGATTCTGAATAGAAGAAGTTGTATTGGGTGATTTTGCCTAATCAGACTGCCTTTAATTATAGTTTACTCGGAGGCGTATTATGAAAGAAGATAGACTTAATCTGGGTCAAGAACAAAACCTGGGGGGATGAGCTAAAATGTTATACTTTTGAAAAAA
>NZ_JABKCA010000115.1 GCF_013166655.1 Lentimicrobium sp. L6 | reverse complement strand
CAGGCTTTGGAACATCAGGCTTTGGAACATCAGGCTTTGGAACATCAGGCTTTGGGGCATCAGACTTTGGGGCATCAGACTTTAACTTCTTCTTTACATCAATTCTACTATCACCAATTAAACCTTGATCAAATAAACTAAATAGTAAAATTAAGCTTTCTGTTGTAGTTAAGCCAGTCGGCATAGAAACTTCTCCCTCAGGTTTGATAGAATTCAGAAAAGTTAAAAATGCAGATACTACTCTTGGATTTTTGGTTGAAAGAAACCTTAATACTTCTGGAGTTAATGCTACAAGCAGTCTTGTTTCACCGTATACTTCTGGTGCTGATCTAACAAAAAACCCAACTGTTGATGAAGCAATTGGAGTCATAGCCGTTGCACCTAAAATTATACCGAGTCCTTCAGCTTCTTGAGATCCTTTTAGATATTCTGCATCCTTAGCTAGTTTGGGATTATCTCTATGCATAGCAGCAGCTATTATACTAGAAACAGCCTGAAGACCCCACAAATCAATATTTGAAATTGGAGAGTTCTCAGCATAATTAAATGGTGACACATAAGCAAATTTATCTGCAACAGGATCAAGGCTTGGGAATCGAGCTAACTGTGGGTCATAAAACCGAAAACCATATTCATACCAGTCCAATCCAAAATCATCTTGTAATTCTTTTCCGTTGTAAAGATACTTATTTTCTGGAGTACTTATAATATCATTATAAGTCAATGCCTCTCCCATACTCATACCAAAGGGATAATAGCTTTGGTCTTGTAATACTTCGCCTTCTTCGTTAAACATAACTCGGGTATTACCTAGATGATCTTGCAGGGCGTATTCGTAATTATAACCTCCGCTTTCATTGGGTACTAAACGGCCTTCTCTGGTTTGGATAAATTGTAGGGTAGTATTTTCGTAGACATAAGCTCCCACATAATCTGTTATTATGCTTTCTTTGCTACCATCGTGTGTGTGCTTTCTTAATTTGGTTCCATTTGCCGTATAGATATAGCCTATGCTTTTGCTTTCTGCTTTATCATTGTTAAATTGAATACTTATTGGCAAATTCAAATGGTTGTAAGCAATGTTTTCTATCCCTTTATTATCATCGCTTTCCATATTACCATTATCATCATAAAGATACTCAACAGCATTAAACACCCCATTATCTTTAAATCCATAGTTTTCAAAATAATCTCCAAATTGATCATTAACAGATAATAGCTGGTTACCATTATAATCGTAATCAAGAAGATCTATTTCTTGGGCTACACCTCCAATATCCATATACCTACCTAATGTTTCAATATTTCCATTAGCATCGTAAGTATAGGTGGTATTATAAAGGCCATTATTTTGATAAACCGAAGCTTCGATTCTATTTAAACCATCATAAACAAAATCATAGGTTTTGATATCATCAAATGTTTCACTTGCCCAGCTAATAGCACCAATATTTCCATTGAATTGTTGATTACTTGCAGTATTATAATCCAATTGCATGGCAAATAAATCATCACCTAAACTATTGGGATTATTGATCCCTATCATCCAGCCTCTGATATTATAATCATAATCAATTTGCTGAATTGCATTTTCACTTTGCATATTAGCATGTAAGCTTTTATAGCTTAATTGCCCAAGTTCGTTGTATTTATTGACTGTTGCTACAGGATAGGAATTATTTACGGAATGTAAAGAACTTGTCAATAATTTGTTTTGATTATAATAAAATAATTGCCTAATTTTAGTTTCTTGGTCATTTAATATATGCTTATCAATTGACTCAATAATATCTCCAGTATAATTTACCTTATAGGAGACAATATCTACTCCTCCTAAATGATTATCGCTTATTTTTTGTATGGCCTGCTCATAAATATTGTAATAAGTTACACTTAACAATAAATCATCAATTACTGTTTCTGAATCGTTTAAAAGCACTTTAGTTGATGAGACAGTAGGCAGACCTATTACCTCAGTATTTGCTTCACCACTTGTCAAATGCAAAAAGTCTAATTCATCATCAGCAAATTTATAAATATTATCGGTATAAAGAATATCCAAAACTTGATAGCTATCATAATAATTAACTGTATGTATCTCATCTTGTGAGGATAAAATGGGATAAGTGGTATTTGAATAGGCAGTATTATTAAATCCGGTATTAGTTTCAAAATCTTCATAGCTTGCTGAGCTCATGGCTGTCGTTCTGATGTCATTAACAGTAGTACTTGGAATTGTACAAACACCATTTATTATGGGTCTATTAAAAACATCATACTTTGTGAAAGACCATTTATCGTAGGGTCTTTGATTGCCATCTTGCGATAGAATTAATTGGTCTCTTTTATTATAAACCAAATAAACCGGACTTGCTCCCGGAAGTTTCTTTAATATCATTCTATTCCTATGATCATATTCATAATAATAACATAGGGCATTTATTTCATCTTCTGTTGGGACAGATGAACCATTACATTTTAATGCTGCTAATGTTGGAACTATATATCTTAGTAATCCCAAGTCATCAAATACATAATAAGTCTTGGTATTCTCTTCTCCACATTTCACAATGACCCTATTTTCAAAGTCCTTATAATCAACATTCTCATTACCATCTTCATCTATTGTAATAGTTTTAAATAGAGTATTTGTAGAAAAAACTTCTCCAGAATTGACCAGATTACCGACTTCCACCTTGAGTATTGGGAAGGTTTCGGCAGAACTAGAGTTGGACAGGTATTTATATTCAATAAAATGACCACTTGTCTCACTTAACTGCCATGCTGCTCCTGGAGATCCTTGTTTTACAACTCTATCAAGAGGAGAACCATCAAACTCTTTATCTGCAAATGCTGAAAAGCCATCACCTGTAGAAAAATAGTTATGGTAATACTCACTGTTTTCTTCTACTGCATTAGATCTGAAACCACCAGGTCCATTTTCTCCATCTTGAGCAATAGCATAGGAGAGGTATTCTTTTTTTACTCTTCCAAATTCGTCATAAATAGTAGGTTGTATAATATCATTATCATAAGAGGAGGCCTTTACATTAACAGTTTGAATGGGCCTTCCAATGCCATCAAAATAATTAATGGTTTCTTTCCACTCATGATAATCTATTTGGTCATGTACGGGTGGAATCTGAGTTGAATTATCTTTTAAAGGATGGTAAACCCTAACATAATTCATATTAAATTCTCCATCAGTTTCAGAAACACCTCCATTTAAAGGTAAATCTGGGTCAATGTATCCAACAAAATTATTATGATTAGCTGTATTAAAACCAGGACTTAAAGTTAAAGAAACTCTTGCTACTTCTTCATCACTATTATATGTTGATATTGCTCTATAATTCCAATCATCACCAAAGCTTTGGGCATATGTTAATAAATTGAAAACAATAATTATAATACTTATAGATATTTTTTTCATTTTTTTCTGGTATTTAATTTCCCTCAAAATAATGATATTCAATGTATTCAATAATATTATCATTAAAATCTTTGATAATATTCAACCTTTCTAAATCATCGTAGGTATAGGTTGTGGTTTTTTCATTTGGAGAGGTTTCTGATGCCATTCCTTTTAATGGTTCGTAAGTATAGGTCCATATTTGAGTACCCTCCAAATTGGGATGATTCCTTAAATTATGGAATATGGCTTCCAATTCGCTACTGGATTTCTGTTGTAAGACCTCATAATCAACTCCAATGGCATTTTTAACATCTTGAATATATTCAGCATTAACAATTTTAGCAATTGGATACTGGTAATTATAGCCCCATAAATAAACGATATGCACATCATCAGATTTGGATACTTCAAGTATATTTCCTTTGAAATCATGCTCATGATAATCAACCCTAAGCTCTAAAGGACCAGAAGACCCATTGGCTTCGCTATAGCCTTTTACTGGAAAAATTGGAAAACTATAGGTGCTTAATTTTCTGATATAATCAAGTCTTTTAAGTTGAATACGTTGACCATTCACCTTTTGTTCTTGTTCAACTATTGGTCTGATTTTATTTCTAAGTCTCATATCATCAAATGGAGATATTCCATAAAAATCATAGGGATATTTATAAAAGCTTTCGACCACATCATTATTTGAATTTATTGTTTTGGAGTAGCTTAACTGATGATGATCATCATAGTCATATTCAACTGTTTTGGTTATACTATTAATATCATCAAAATGATGGATTTCAGTTTTTGCAGTTAATAAAGATTTAGCTCGTTGCTTATTTGGATAAGCCCCTATTTGCCATTTATTATAAGTCTCATAAAAACAGCGACACGCATCCACGAAACTAAATCTTTTTTCAATTAGTGAATATCTGGCTCCATAGAAACAAGTATTAATAACTCCAGGCTGATATAAATTGACTGTTTCAGAAATAGGATTTTCTAAATCATTTTGAAAATATTTTTCTCCTAATAATAATCCATTCTCTAGGCTTGGTCTTTCAGGCGGTAAAATAACTGAGTTTGTTGAAAAAAAACCTATGCCAGATCCAAGGGAAGACTGATCCGGCTCATTTGAGAAAGTAGTCACAGTATAACCTGTACTGTTTTCATCATTTTGAGTTGAAATATTTTTTTCAATAACATCAGTGTACCCGACATATCTGCCACTCGCTGAAGTTGATATTCCTGTCAAACTAGCAGAGTAAATATTGTATTTATATGCATGTACACGTCTTTCCTCACAAACCTCAACGCAAGGAATAATGGGGTCATCATAAACAAGCTCTAACATTTCGTCATGAAAAGGAGTAGTATGCTTATTTGCATATACAAGTGGAGACATTAATTTTCCTCTTTCATATATAAATTCATTTTTTCCGATCAGGTTGTCATTTTCATTATAAGATTCTATTTTCTTCACTCGTAGTCCACTTCCAAATGAAAGATTATTATTTTCCCCATAATCAAAATAGGACAAATGTAGATATGCACCACTGGCTATTGACGGAGGCGAATATCCGCAGCCTCCACCCACATTTTCTACCCAAACTAATCCTCTTTTGAATTCGTATTCTAGATCTGGAAAATGCTCAACTGCATTGGGCTCAGGATTATCCATTGTTATATCAATCACCTGATCAATATATGCATCATAATTGTCTCCCCCTGGCTGTGCACCCAATTCATTTAATGTTGGCATCACACCATACCCATTATTTATATACGCATCCAAGAGGCCATTTTCCTCTGTGTCTTTATAGGAATAAATTCTTATATGAGGTGAATTGTCACAATCATTCCAATCACATCCCCACAGGCTTAACTGTGCACTTCCCTCAAAAAAAGTAGTTTCCCCAAAAATTGCTGCTCCATGCTCAATTAAGGATTGTGGCAGGTCTGGACCTATACGTAAATAACCTTGCTCACCGTCATCAATATTGGGTACATAATAGTTATCAAAACTATTTAATTCGTAATCAAATACTGTGTATCCTCCTGTTGGATAAACAATATTTTTAAGAACACTGGATTTTGTATGCTCAACACTTGAACTCTTATTATTGTAACGTATACGCTCATAGAATGAATTTTCATTATAAGGAAAACCAAACCTATAAATATTGGGGAAAAGTGATTCATTAATCAAAACCCCATTATAATATCCCCAATAATCTGTTGCTAAAGATGTCTTTTTAGGAAGAGGATTCTCTTCAAAGTATTCAAACTCATAAGTTGGCTTTCCGACTTCTTGCACAGATAATAGCTTTAATCTTTTGGTCAGTTCATCATTCGTTTTAATGATACTTGTTTCTATTAAATAAGAGTCCAAATTCTCGCCATTAGAATGACCATTAAAATAATCATACTCGAAATTAAAAGTCTTAACCGGCACATAATTATTTTTACTTTTCCTCAATTCAATACTATTTAGCTTTAGAGCTGAGATAATGTCTAACCTATCATCAGTAGAATTAAATTTAATATAACCTCCATCAAATTCAATTGAAGTTAAATAAGAATATTCTTGTTTGGATGCAGTAATAGTCTTTAATATGTCAAACTGATTGATTCCCAAAACTTGGAAATCGCTTGAGTTTAAAAAAGGCTCATAAAAGTACATGTGCTTCGAAATATTTGGATACCCATCAACCTCATCTGTATTGGTGTATTCATAATCGATAACATCTCCTTGATTTGTTATAATTTGAATTAATTGATAGGTTCTGAAGGATTTTTCATTATGGTTTACAAGATCTGTAATATTGCTGCCTATTCCACCACCCATTTCTTCACTCTCTGAATAGTGAGAGATAAATGTCCCTACCTCTTTGATTAGAAAAACAAAGTGATGTCCTTCTGATACAATTATAGTAAAGTCCCCAGGGGTTCCTCCAGCAGAATAGTTTGATTCAATGAGAATATTGGGGTCTGATAAGCAAACAAATTCTTCATTTTCCCAATCCAGGATAAAACTACCAGAATAATCCAAGAAGCTAAATTTAAAAATATCAGGTTCACTGTCCCAAACACCTTCTGGATAAGAAGGATGTAGTAATCCACCGTGGCTTATGTGATTAGTTCCTGCAATCCAAAAAGGTTCGCATCCTGCCAGTGCACCATCAGGTAAATTAGGCTCTATTTCCTGAAAATCCGGTAATGATCTGTGCCTATAGAACCCATAATCATCATATCCTTGAATAACTTGAGTTATAGACCCTCCTGCATTTAAAGTCCATCCTAAACCAGTCCATCCCGCTTCTTCATTAACTTTAAAACCAGTACTATGATATGACAGATAGATTGGTATATCGAGTCCTTTAGCATTGATAGTATAAATGGGAATTGAGATATTGGGGACACCAGTATACTTTCCTACTGGTATTTCACCATACTTCATAAATTCATATGCTTTAGGGTTTGAAGGTAACACATTAGGAAGGGCTGTACCTTCATTCATTTGAGAGTATACTGTACCAATCAAACAAAACATTAACAGTATTAAAACATTTATCTTTCTCATTATAATACTTATTTAACCACCACAACCCTATCCTCCAGAGTCACAGTTCCATTTTTAATCATTAAAATATAGGTGCCAGGAACCAAGTCCTGCACATTTAATTCCATCTCCATATTTATGGAGGATATATCGGGTTTTAATTCCCATAATCGAGTTCCTTCAAGAGTACAGAACTCTAGTTGTAAAGCTTCTCTCAAGTTGAGGTTCTCTAATTTGAGAAAGCATTGCTCTTTAGCTGGATTGGGGTAAATTTGTAGGCTTAGCTCATTGTTTCCTTCGCTTTCTAAATCATCCATTCCCAAAACTGTAATATTAATTTCTCCTTGGCCCTGACAGAAATTGGTATCTAAAACAGCAACCGAATAATGATGATCGCCTAAAACTAAGTTTTGAGTGTTTATCTCCATATAAGAAAGTGTAGATTGGTCATTCCATTGATAAGATTCTAAATGGGGATCAGCTACCAATTGTATCACATCACCTTGGTAAACCACCATATCCTCACCCAAGTCTACTCTTGGGTCATCGTTAAGCTGTATGAATATGCTATCTCTGGATAGGCACTCAAATTCATCTTTAGCTATTAAATAATACATGGCTGTGGTATCGGCCTTCTTAGTAGAATTTCCTGAAATATCATTCCAAATATATTCCACATAATTGGTGTCGGCTTGTATCTCAAATATCTGAGCACATAATGCCGTATCTGAAGGCAATTGTATGGCTTTGCTAAAATCACAATCATACAATCTGGTTAGAAAATAGTCCTCTTGATCTGCTCGGAGGCTGGTATCTTCTAAGGCTTTAAACTTTTCATTGAAATTTCCGGAGAGGTAAATATAGTTTTCGGTGTCGACAATGAGTTGTCGAGCATAATCGGCATTGGTATCTCCCAAGGCTTCCATATATCTAAATTTGCCACCGGCCTCAAATTTGGCCAGAAAGACATCAGAAGAAAAGTCTACCGACTCTATTTCTTGCTCTTCTTTTTCTATGCTTCCTCTAAAACTTCCACTTAGGTAAATGCTATTGTATTGGTTACATGCCACCGACATTAAATAGTCATTGGCCTTGCCACCCAATTGTTCCATCCATAGGAGTTCTCGCTCGGGATTATACTTGGCAATAAACACATCGTAATTCCCACTAGATTGCATGGGGAACTGGGCTTCTGTTTGCAATTGAGCTGAAAAACATCCTGCCCATAAATAATGGCCTTCATGGTCGAAACCAATGCTTTTGCCATAATCCTTATAAACGCCACCCAGCTGTTTGCTATCCACAACTTCCAAATCATTATTCAGCTCCACTAA
The DNA here is from genome assembly GCF_013166655.1 of Lentimicrobium sp. L6. Taxonomy (NCBI): domain Bacteria; kingdom Pseudomonadati; phylum Bacteroidota; class Bacteroidia; order Bacteroidales; family Lentimicrobiaceae; genus Lentimicrobium; species Lentimicrobium sp. L6. Next base: position 1,910 of record NZ_JABKCA010000115.1, on the reverse strand, counting down.
AAAAGCATCGGTATATCCTTTGGAGTAGAAAGTTTGGCTTCCAATATGAAGGTTTTTCTCAAAACTTCCGGTTAGTAATAAATGACCATCCAGAGTAGTGGTTACTCCTTTTACCTCTTCATCTCCGTTGCCATTTAATATCAAATGGTTTTCCAATTCTCCATCTTTATTAAAGCTCCCAACAAATATTTCGGAGCTATAATTTCCTTTAAAGGTTTCTTTATCAATGACTAAATCTCGTGTATAACTACCCACAAACCAATAACCTTTATCAGCTCTTTGTTGTACAAAAATGGGTAGGCCTTTAAAATAACCTTCAATATGTTTTACCATCTGGAACTTCCCGGCTGTATCAATCACTGCAAAAAAGGCTTGATTTCCTTTTTTTGCTTTCAATTGGTATTCATCGAGCATGATTTCCTCATTAAAGAAACCTGAGATTAATAGTTTACCATCCTCAGTGAGGTCTAAGCTATTGATATGGCAATAATCTTTGCTTTTCACTTGATGAAACCAAGTTTGTTCTCCATCAGAATTATATTTTGCAATAAAGATGTCCTTATTGCCTTCGCTGCTTTTAATGTCTCTTTTGGCAGTAGAAGTGAAATTACCCACCACAAACATATTATTAGCAGTATCCATTTTCATATCGCTCACCAAATCCCAGCTTGCTCCATCGCTATTCTTTAGCCATTGCACGGAGACCGATTGAGCAATAAGTCCATGGGAAATAATAGCTAATAATAAGCTTATTAGTATATTTTTTACCTTCATGATATAGGTTTTAATTTAAATCGTGTATTGTGAAACAAAGTATTCCTTAAGCTCCCAGAACCATCCCTTTTAGAGGAGGGCATTCATGAGCAACTATCTTAAGAATATTATTTCTGTGCTTCTAATAATTGGTCAATCAGCTTTTGCTGTTTTTCGAGTAGAATTTGTTGTTGCTCTAGAGTTTCCTGCTGAGTATTAATGGTTTTATCTTGATCTATCACATAAAGAGTTAATTCTTCTACCTTACGTAGTAAAATATCATCCATTTCACCTAAAGAATAGCCGTCTTTAGCAAACTCTTCGGCACTCATTACTTCAGGTAAGTGTTTATTTGTTTTTACAAATGTTTCTAACTCATTTAATGGCATTAAGGAATAATCGGCTTCGAATACATAGTCGGAGCTTGGTACTGTTTCTGTTACTTTAATTAGAGTAGCGTTGATAGAGCCTGCAACTACTAATTTATGTGTTCCTACATTAGCAGTTCCAATTCCTACACTACCATAATAGTTTGCAACAGAATTTGTTTCATCCCATATTCCAACACCACTTAATGTTCCAGGGTCAACCCAAGAAGCATTTCCACTCGCATCAGATTGTAAGATTTTACCATCTAAAGCACTTCCGTTTGTCATTTGGAAGCCTGAAGTTTTTGTAGTACCATTCACTTCTAAACTTTTACTTGGATTATCAATCCCAATACCTACATTACCTGCCGCAGTAATGGCTAATCCTCGCACAACTCCCTTTGAACCATAGCTATACTTTGACTTTAACTTTAGAGTTCTTGCAACAGTTGAAGAACCAAAGCTAATAGTAGTCGAACCTAAACCTAAGTCAATATCTCCCAGTATATTTGCTGTACTTTGGACTATCAGTTCCTGATCTATTCTTACATCCCCATCAACATCCAGTTGGGCACTTGGAGAATCTGTTCCAATACCTACACGGTTATTAGCATCTATTGTGATAATATTGGTTTGTGTTCCTGCTGGAGGAGGCTCAACTCCTTTGCCAAATACATTTTTAGAAATTTGGAAAATACTACTTGAGCTTTCTCCATATACTAACTTATTAGTACTAACCCGAGTTCGATTATAAAAACAGAGCTAATTGATCGTCTTTCTCCAAATCAT
>NZ_JABKCA010000114.1 GCF_013166655.1 Lentimicrobium sp. L6 | reverse complement strand
TAAAAGAGGTGCTTACACAAAGAAAGATGACCATTTGAGTAGCTCTCACAAGTTTCTTAAATTCAAGTAGTAAATGCAACTTTTCGATTTAGAGGCGAAAGTGTTAATTTTTCAAAACAGAAAGAGAGAAGAACTCTCCTTCATGTTTTGATGGTTTGCTTACCTTACCGCTTCCAATCGCGAAAAAAGAAGTTGTATGGCACACTTAACCGAATGACAAAGGTACACCATTTCATGTATGCTGAGTCAAGGATATGGCATTACCCAAATAGGACAGTTTATTGGTAAAGATAAATCAGTAATCAGCCGAGAATTAGCACGGAACTCTGATGGAAGAAGCGGGGTGTATGATTCTGAACTAGCACATAGGAAGTATAAAATCGGCAAAAAAAGAAACCTAAGCATATCCGTTTCACTCCTGAAATTCAAAAAGAAACAGAAGATTTATTACGACTGGACTATAGTCCAGAACAAGTGGTTGGAGTTTTAAAGAAACAGGGAAAACCCTATATTTCTTCGGAAGGTATTTATCAGCATATCAGGGATGATAAGAAGTCTTCCGGAACCTCATATACACATCTGAGAAGACAAGGTAGAAAGTATCGAAAAAGAGGATCAAAGAAAGATTCAAGAGGAATAATAAAGAATCGAGTAGGCATAGACCAGCGCCCCAATATAGTAGATAATAGAGAAAGATTTGGGGATTTAGAAGTAGATTTAATTGTTGGTAAGCACCATTATCAGGCTATGCTAACAATTAACGACAGGTCTTCGGGTATGCTGAAAATGAAGAAGGTAAAGTCAAAGGAATCAGATGTTGTGACACATGCAATCAATGATTTACTGGAAGAATGGATACCCTATATTAATACAGTTACAGCTGAAATGGTAAAGAGTTTGCAGGACATGAAAAAGTAGCTGAATTTTTAAAAATTGATTACTATTTCGCCAGGCCATACCACTCCTGGGAAAGAGGTTCGAACGAAAATTTAAATGGGTTGATAAGACAATACTTTCCAAAAGGAAGTGATTTTGAACAAATTAATGAAGAAAGAATTAAGGAAGTTGAATCGATACTAAATAATAGACCTAGAAAAAGATATCAATTTGAAAACTCTATATTTGCAATGGAAAAAATATTGTTTAACTCAAAAGTTGTATTTGTGGGTTGAATTCAGCTTTCTTTTCTCCATATACAATAGCAGATGCCCTATGGGCAATGCTTTTCTATAAATAGTAAGTTGAGAAGAAAAAACTACCGCGTAGTGGTTCAGCTCATGTATAAAGTACTTGCTAAAGTTTTCTATTCCCCGTAGGGGATTTGCTTTAATTGCGCTCTATCTTTTATTGATTTTTTAAAACATATGCTCTACGAGCAAATAAAAACAATTCCCTTTCTCCTTATTCAAAAGCTGATGCCCTATGGGCAATGCCTTTTTTGTGATTGCAAATAAACATAGTAAATATCTAGAAGACGGTTTTAATCATTATTCTCTAATAATTCCTTAATTCGTTTGGCGATTTCCTTTAGTTTTTCCTCAGAATAACCATCTGAGATATAAACTACTTGGCCATTCTGATTGATGAGAAAGTTTCTGGGAATAGTTTCTGTAGCATAAAGCTGATAGATACTCTTGTCTGGGTCAAGTCCCACATTGAAGGTTATGCCTCTTTCTTTAAACCGATCCATTGTTTTTTGAACTACTTCTTTTTGTTCTCCTCTGGAGATGGGAATAAGCACAAAGTCTTTATTCTCAAATGGCTTTTGAATGACAGTTGGAATCTCGTTAAACTCTTTTAAACAAGGTCCGCACCAGGTAGCCCAAAAGTTTAAAAGCACCACTTTCCCTTTTAGTTCGGATAACTGAATCTCTTGTCCATCCAACATTTCCACTTTAAAACCAGGGGCTTTATCACCAGCGAATATTAGAGTAGTTTCCTCCACTCGTTTTCTGTATTTATCCTCCTCTGCTTGCTTTTTCTGATCTTCTTTTTTTTGGTCTAGATTGGCTTTTTTTTCCAATTCCTTTTCAGATAATAATGTGATTTTTAAGATAAAGCTATCTTCTATTCTATTTCCAAATTTCTTGATGAGCTCTGCTTTTTCTTCATCACTCACTCCTTTATCAAATGATTTGATGGTATTTGGATCTAAAGCATTTACATACTCCTCAGATTGTTCCAAACCATCTACTAAATAGATAAATTGTGCTTTCTCTGTTTGAGTGAATCCATTTAAGGTTAATAGTGAAAAGGCAAGTATGATAAAGATTCTAAAGTGTTTCATATTTCTCTAATGATTTGCTAACAAGAAGCAATAATAGTAATAAAATCTATTTTTAGCTTACCGAAATCACAAAAGAATATGAATACTCTTAAGCCTGAGTAAGATATTGCTCTTAAAGCCTCTTCTTCATGGAGTATATATGCCAAGGCTCTTCATCCTATGGTCAATACTCCATTAAACTACATTACTTCACTCACTTGAACGATAGGTTCAATATTTGTAAAATTAGGCAAATCTCCCATTATTTTTTCGGCATTTGGTCCAAAAGCTTTTCCGAAATCTTCTACAGAATCAAAATACATATTCCCCATTCCAGCAAATGGAGCAGTGGACCCTAGTGTAGCACCTCCTAATCCTTTTTCTACTGTTGCACCTTTAAGGAAATCTCCTAGTAATTCATTAACCATTGGCAAATGGGTATTGCAATAGTAGTCCATATCAAATGTTTTGTTTTCCCCATTTGGGTATAATACACTTACTTTCGTCATTCCTTTTTTCATGCTCTTAGGTTTTAATTTGAACCTAAAACTACACTTTTTCAGTCCTAATGGGTTGTGTTGTGTAGCTTTAAATATTCTAACTATTTGTTATTTAGTGGATTATTGATTTTGTTTGAGCTGCTGCTTCTTTCATTTTAAACTATCTTCTGATTGCTTAGTCTTTATTTTTAAGGTTTCTATCTGAACGCCCATTATCATAAAGACCTTCTAATGCTGTGACTTCTCCTTCTTCCGATACAAATTTGATCCTAAATGATGACATGTCTTTAAGTTGAAATTCATCATAATTGAGGGGAATCAGTTCATGTTTATTTCTTCCAATTTTTTGATAATACAATTTATTGTTTTCCATACTAATGATTCTTGGACCATAGTTTCCTATATAGGATTCTAGAGTTGATTCCTCAATAATGACAGGTTCAAGTATAGCCTTAATAGCATCTAAATTCCATTGATAGAATTTTTCAAGCTTTGGATCATTACTTTCTTTTATTAAGTATTCTAAGGCATTAATTTGTGCCACCTCCAAGGCTTGATTGGCATCCACTTTTATTTGTGGTATCACTCCAATTCCTTCCCAGTTGGTTTCTGTTATTGGATTTATGGCACGTCCAGAAGGAACCCATACGGTGAACTTATCAGTCGCGGTTAATGAACCTCCAGGGTGAGCTCCTCCACCAGTTGTTTCACCAATAAGAGTCGCCCTTTCTAAGTTCTTTAGGTTATAGCTAAACTCTTCAGCTGCCGAAAATGTTCTTTTGCTCGTTAGCACATAAACTGGTGTTCTAGGGCTTCGTTTTCCCTGAACATAGGGTAGCGTCCAGGTTTGGGTATGACTGTCAGTGGGTCTCCAATAAAAATTATTTAGGTGCACCGGGTTGCTGTCAAATAGATAGCTAGTAATTAGCTGAATCATGGCTGGACTACCTCCGCCATTCATTCTCAAATCAATAATGATAGCATTACTATTGCTTAAAAAATTCATGGCAGAAACTGCTGTTGCACCGGCATATTCTACATCGGAAAAGCTTCTTAAATCTAAATAGCCAATATTACCATCTAGTATTTTAACTTCCTTAAAACCGAAGTTCTCCCGTTTTAAGTTGGCAATATATTCATATAGATAATTCAAACTGTCTTCTGCTGTATATACTTGTTCTTGAGCAGCAATTTCTTGAGGATTATACTCAACTCTGATGTGTTTATCGTGACTTATAGATAATAAATCTTTAGTCAATAGAGTGGCAAATTCAAAAGGGTCTTTAATAGAATTATAATCCCCATTTTTCAGGTTTCCTTGAATCAATTCAGACATTTGCTCAGCTATTTCAGGAAAGACATATGTACTTAGAAGTTTGCTGCAAATAGAATCAACGGTTATTGTCTTTTCTTGATTGTTTAAATCTGTTTGAACATCTTGTGCCTGAGCATTATTATTGAAAATAATAGAGGTAAATATCAATACCGATAAAAGTAAAATTGATTTTTTCATAGTTGTTGTTGTTTTCAAGTAGCTGTGAGAAATACATATATTCTTAAGAACTTAAGCCTAAAAATACGCTTTTTAATTCTTTTTGAAGATATTGTATACCTTTTAACAATTCTGGATATATCGTGTCAAAAGGATTATGGTTTTAGATTCGGATTTCACTGAAATCGTAAAACAAAGGAAACACTTCTTAGTCCTTTTTATATGCCTAGTCTAATGATGAGCCAACATACCGACACAATTGTAATGATACCAATAATTCTATTTACAAAGTTATGACCATTTGTATCAAACCAATCATCAGAGTTATTAGGCCCATAAACATATTCACTGAAAGTGTATTTTGGCTTGTTTAAAATTGTTATCCGTATCGTTCCATAAACCCAACGAACAACAGCGCCTAAAAAGTTAAATATCACTTCTCCACCACAGAAATCAAAAAAGAATAATAATACTCCTTAGCCGGAATACGATATTCCTCATGTACCATTCTGCCCCAAGAAGTATCACCTCCTACACCCATCATTTTGTAATCTATATTCCATTGTACCACTTCGCCTGTTTTAATATCGGCGCCATGGCGAGAAGTGACAGGCACCAATCCTGATGCCGATTCACCGCCACCTTTTCCAGCTACAAACTCCAATTCACTTTGTCGGAATGGCCAAGTGCTACAGTTCATTTTTTCGTTTCCGACAACTGTTACTTTTAACTTGTCCGACTCCAATGCCATCCAACGAACATCGCTTTTGTTTCCGGTTTCTTGTGGTCTTGGGTAACGGTGGAATTGCTCCTCAACTTTTCCACTATAAATACCCATTTTAGAACCTGTTTTTCTATCATTATAGCTTTCATCTGGACCTCGACCATACCAAGAGACCTCCTCATAATCACTTGGAAGTATCATATACATGCCCAGTCTAGGAATATCTGGTAAACTTTCTTTTAATGGAATGAAATGATAGTTTACTTTTAATTCTCCATTATTTCTAAATTCCAAATCTAGCTCTACTTTGGCAACTTCATGGGCTAATTTAAAACCTACTTTCATTTTTATACCCTTCTCATTATTTTCAGGTTCCAATAGTATTTCTGATTCATAGTTTTCACTAGTTTCTTGCCAAATATTAGCCCAATTTTGCATACCATTCCCTAAATCATTATCGGTAGGTGAACGCCAGAAATTGGCTTTTAATCCTTCTTCTGTAATGATTGAGCCATTTACAGTCCATAACTCAATATTTCCATTATCCCGATTAATATTCCATTCCACCTTCTCGTTCTTAAATACAAAAACATTCTTTTCTATAGAGATTTTTAAACTTTGTGCTGCCGTATTTATTGGAGGAAGCTCTTTTGCCCAGTTCAGTTGAAACTGCTCAAATGCCATTTCATGATTTACAGGTAGCAAATCTTGTTCTTTAGTGGTTTTGAGTTCTATAATTAAAAAGTGCTCGGCTAAAGGATCTAGTTCGGCAATATCTAAATCTGTTTCATAGCTTTTTCCTGCTTCTATTTTGGGTAAAATAAATAATTCTTCCTGAACAAGAATTCCATCTTTTAGTACCTTCCAAAATAATTCTAAATCCTCAAAAGCAGCAAAGAAGTTCTTATTGCTAATGGTCAATTTGCCATCAGTATATTCAAATTTTGCCGGCTGATATACTTTCTTCACTTCTCGTAAATGCGGATGAGGATTACGATATGGATCTACCAAACCATTATTGAGAAAGTTTCCATCAGTAGGCAAGTCGGGATGGAAATCGTGACCATAGGCCAAATAAGGATTCCCATTTTCATCTTTATACTCCAAGCTTTGGTCTACCCAATCCCAGATAAAACCGCCTTGTAAAACTGGATACTTCTCAATGATATCCCAATAATCCTGCAAATTCCCCACTGAATTCCCCATGGCATGGCAATATTCTATCATGATGCTGGGCTTTTGTGGGTCATTTTCTGCATAACGAATCAATCGCTCTGGACTGGGATACATGGGGCAGAAAATATCGGTATAATCTGCCGTTCCAGCTGGTTCGTATTGAATGGGTCGGGAGGAGTCTTTAGCTTTTAGCCAATCATAACAAGCTTCGAATACTGTGCCTTCTCCGGCTTCATTTCCCAATGACCAAATAATGATAGAAGGATGATTGCGATCTCGGATATACATGCGTTCAATTCTATCTAGATGGGCAGGTAACCATGACATCTCATTACCTATCTGGGTATCTTTATTTATGGCAAGAGGATGGCTTTCGATATTGGCTTCATCAATAACATAAAGCCCGTATTTATCACATAAATCTAGCCAGTAAGGATGGTTGGGATAGTGGGAGCTTCGCACTGCGTTGATATTGTTTTGCTTCATCAAGCGAATGTCCTTTTCCATGCTTTCTTTGGACACCACATGACCAGTAAATGGGTCGGTTTCATGTCTGTCCACACCCTTTATATAAATTGCTTTTCCATTGACTAATAGCTGATTATTACGGATTTTGATATTCCTAAACCCTATGTTTTTCTCAATCAATACTCGTTGACTCTTATTCTTGTCATCTTTTAAAATAATGGTGAATTTATAAAGGTTAGGCTCCTCCGCTGACCAAGGCAAAATGTCTTTAATCAAAGATTCTGTATGTAACCATGTACTGTCCTCAATACTGATGTGGATTCTTTTTTGGAAAAGTTCATTTGCTTTGTCATCACTCACTGAGACCATTAAAGTTCTATTTTCAATAAGTCTTGTAGAACTGCACACTAAAATATCCGCGGCGAAATCTCCATTTCTAAAAGTTGAATCTAAATCAGCCTGAACATGAAAATCTGCGATACTGACCTTGGGCTGACTATAGATATAGACTTCTCTTTCAATTCCGCTCATGCGCAACATGTCCTGACTCTCCAAATAAGAAGCATCGCTCCAGCGATACATTTGCATGGCGATGAGGTTTTCGCCTTCTTTTATATAATCGTTGATGAGGAATTCAGCAGGCGTTTTGGAACCCTGAGAATAACCCACAAATTGCCCATTGATATAAAGATACATGGCCGATTTAGCGCCTGCGAAATGCAAAATCACATCCTCAGTCAGCCATTCTTTTTCAATGGTGAAATTCTTTCTATAGCTTCCCACTGGATTATAATCCTCGGGTGCATCGGGCCAGGTGGTGGAGAAGGGATAGCGTTCATCGAGATAAATGGGATGATCATAGCCTTCCACTTCCCAATTGGCTGGAACAGGAATCTCATCCCATTGGCTATCATCTATATTCACCTGATAGAAATCCATAGAACGATCTTTAGGGGAGCGTACCCAATGGAATTTCCACAAACCATCGAGACTGAGGAAACGAGAAGATAGTTCCATTTTATCACGCATACATCTTCCTGCTTCTTCATAAGGAAAGAAACTCGCTCTTGGCGCTAATTTATTCACTCCAAAAACCTGATGATTTTGGTGTAGGTTTTGTTCTTGCTCTTGTGAAAAAGCAATAGCAAAGATGAAAATCGATAGGTATATTAGTATTGTTTTCTTCATTTTTTCAAAAATTGAAATCTGATGTTGATTAAGAGCTTTGTGGGTCGTTGAGCCTGTCGAAACGCCCATTGACCATTGTTTATTTTGGCCATTTCGACAGGCTCAATGACCGGCGATAGACCAACTTAAGGAACTTTATTCTCTCATAAAATCTTCAGTAAAAATCACCTTTAATCTCTTGATTAACTCCTCGGCATTCTCTTTGGAAAATACCATGGGTGGTTTAATCTTTAATACATTTACATCTTTGCCATCGGTGCTCATTAATATCCCTAAATCTTTCATTCTATTGGCTAGATAAGCTGCTTTTTCTGGGAGTGGATTTTTGTTTTCATCTACCAATTCAAAGCCCAAGAATAAACCTTGTCCTCTCACATTTCCTATAATGGGGAAGTCTTTGGATAAGACTTCTAATTCTGATTTTAAATACTCTCCAACTTCCAAAGCATTTTGTTGAAGCTTTTCGTCTTTCACCACTCTAAGAACCTCTCTTCCGATGGCGCAGGAAACAGGATTACCACCAAAAGTATTGAAATATTCCATTCCATTGGCAAAGGCATCGGCTACTGCTCTAGTGCAAACCACAGCGGCTAATGGATGACCGTTTCCTATGGGTTTTCCTATGGTGACAATATCAGGTACCACATCGTGAAGCTGGAATCCCCAGAAGGCTTTTCCTACTCGTCCAACACCCACTTGCACTTCATCGCTGATACAAAGGCCTCCAGCTTTTCTAATGGCAGAATAGGCCGTTTTTAAATAATCCTCAGGTAATTCTATTTGCCCACCACAGCTAATGATGCTTTCACAGATAAATCCTGCTACATTTCTTCCTTTCGCTTGTATTCTATCTACTTGTTCTTGAATATGAGCAGCATATTTCTCTCCACAATTCTCTCCTTGATAAAGCCCACGATAGGCATCGGGCAAAGGAACAATATGGGTATGTTCTGGGGCGCCTTTACCACCTTTCCCATCGAATTTATAGGAGCTCACCTCTATACATCCATTGGTGTTTCCATGGTAGCCAATTTCCACAGCTATCATGTCTTTCTGTCCAGAATAGGCACGACACATTCTGAGGGCCAATTCATTGGCTTCGCTGCCAGAATTCACAAAATGCACCACCGATAATTCCTGGGGGAAGGTGCTTAATAATTCCTCGGCAAACTGATTGATGTTTTCGTGGAGATAGCGGGAGTTGGTGTTGAGAATGCCCATTTGAGCTTGTCCTGCTTTTACCACTCTTTCATGCTCATGCCCCACATGTGCCACATTATTTACCGTGTCCAGATATTTCCTTCCACTAGAATCCAATAGAAAAGCTCCTGCTCCTCTCACCATTTTCAGTGGAATATCATAGCTCAAACTTAAGCTCTTACCTAAATGTTGTTTGCGGTATTTAATAAGTTGCTCATTGTCTTTTTGTAGGGCCTCCTCTAAGTTTTTTTCTTTCCATAGTAAATTTGAATCTGGACAAATACTCGACCAAATCTCTAATTCCTTGGCCGTGGAAACCCCTGGGAAATCATACTCGTAATCTAGCATACTTAGCATGAGTTGAAAATGCAGGTGAGCAGCCCAATTGCCATTTTCTTCTTGATTTCCAACCCAAGCTATCAGTTCTCCTCGTTTTACTTTTTGATTCTTCTTTATTTGATTCAAAGAGTTTAAGCTCAAATGTCCGTAGAGACTATAAAATTCTAAGCCTTCCTCCGTTTGGTGTTTTAAGATGAGAGTAGGGCCATAATCTTTGTCTGCATCGTTATGATGAATACTAAAGACTTCGCCATCTAAAGGTGCATGAATAGCTGTTTTGGCTTCCAACCACAAATCTGTTCCCAGGTGAACTGCACGATATATAGGACCATTATTGCTTTCCTTTTTATAGGCATCGGTAATATAAAACGGACGAGTTTCTAGATATCCTCCAGCTACGATGATATTCTTGTTAGCAGACTTTAGTTCTTGCAATTTGTATTCTGTGAACTGATTATTGAGGTATTCGCTTTCATGACCCATCCAGGTGCTTTCAATACTCATGTCCACTTTTTTAAGCTCCTCAAATTCTATCTGAGGAAAAAGCGATTGGATGGAGATATTTTGTTTTGCCGCCCAGTTTTTAAATTCTTTTTCTTTTGGATGTGGACAGAAGCCACACGCCGCTCTAAAAGAATAATGGGCTAAATCTTCAGAAATGGCTTTCCATTTTTCCAATACCTGCCAAGCTGGTTTTTCGCTGATGAGCAGATAAGTATTATCGGGTTCCAACTGTCTATTGATAGCAGATTTAGTAACGCTAATCACCAAGCGCATGGCCACCAAAGTATAGAGAAATTCCAATTCCTCTTCCAGCAAAGGAAACTCTTGATAATAGGCTTTGATAATGGGTAATGAAGCTTCCAAAACATCGGATTTATTCATTACCGCATAGGCAATGGCAATGGCTAAATCGTTAATGGTTTGGGTATAAATGGCATCTCCATAATCGATGATAGCTTTTACTTGAGGATGGATTAAATCGTTACTCACAATCACATTATTATCGTTGGCATCACTATGTACCACCGATTTTCTGAGAGATTGATACGGCTCATGAATTTCTTTGAAAAGAGATTGAAA